>NZ_JAIWJZ010000088.1:0-49712 GCF_020216105.1 Enterobacter sp. K16B | reverse complement strand
TCACTCATAATGATGGGGTCACAGGTTCGAATCCCGTCGTAGCCACCAAATTTAGATTATCGATTGATTTCGGTAATGAAAAAAAATTGTTGGGGTATCGCCAAGCGGTAAGGCACCGGATTCTGATTCCGGCATTCCGAGGTTCGAATCCTCGTACCCCAGCCAATTTAAAAAGTCGTTAAGCAGTCTGTTTAACGCAATTGGGGTGTCGCCAAGCGGTAAGGCTCTGGTTTCTGATACCAGCATTCCGGGGTTCGAATCCCTGCACCCCAGCCACTTAGTCACAAAAAAGCCCGCTCTGCGGGCTTTTTTGTTTTTGTTGCTCAGAATAGTGCGGTCTGATGCCCTCTCCCACGGGAGAGGGAAAAAAGATTAGAGTCCCAGGGCGTATTTGAGCGCCTGACGCTTCAAGCCGCCGGCGCGTTCCGCCGCCATCAAACCAATGTTACGCAAGATACGCACCGGCGCTATGTCATTGCTGAACCCGGCATAGAACAGATCCATTCCCGACTGCATGATAAAGTTATCCGCCATACGGCGCGTCTGATAACGCTTCAGGACCTGATGACTGGACCAGTTCTCCGCATGCCCGCGGGCGCTGCCCAGCACATCCAGTAACGCATCGACGTCGCGATACCCCAGATTTACCCCCTGCCCGGCCAGCGGATGAATGGTATGTGCCGCATCGCCCACCAGCGCCAGACCTTCTCTGGCATACTGCAATGCGTGACGCCGCGTGAGCGGGAACGCCCCTGCGGCAACCGGCATAACATTGCCCAGACGGCTCGGGAAGTTCAGATGAATTTCCCGCTGCAATTGCTCCATTGAAAGCCCCTGCAGCTGGCGAATGCGCGCCGGTTTGTCGTACCACACCAGCGACGCCCAGTTATCGAACAGCGGTAAGAAGGCGTGCGGACCATTCGGAGTAAAGTGCTGCCAGGTGCTCTCTCCCGGCGCATTCTCACACTGAACGGTAATCAACATGCAGGACTGCTCGTACTGCCAGGCATGCACCCCGATACCCGCCATCTGCCTTACCTGCGAGTTAGCCCCATCGGCCCCGACGACCAGCTTCACGGCCAGTTCATCGCCGCTGTCGAGCGTCAACACATAGCCACTCTCGTGAGGATGCAGCGCCTTCAGCGACGCAGGCACATGCAGCGTCACCTTCGGGTGCGCCTCCAGCGCCTGCCAGAGTGCCCGCTGGAGCACGTTATTTTCCACCATATAGCCCAGGCGCGGTAACTTCAGCTCAGCGGCATCAAACGCGACGTGGGCATTTTCCCACTCCCAGGTTTCAAGACGGCTGTAAGGATGGGCGCGCATCGCCAGCACCGACTCCCAGACGCCCAGACCGCGCAGCAGATCAACGGACGCTGCGCTTATCGCGGAGATGCGCACATCCGGTTTGGCCGCCGGATCGTAGTGCCCAGGCGCAGCCTGTTCAATTACCGTTACCTCAAATCCCTGCTGCGCCAGCCCCAGCGCCAGCGCGCCGCCGACCATACCGCCGCCGACAACGGCAACTTCGGTGTGTTGGAGTGTCATGGTCAATTTTCCTTATTGCAGAATCCTTTAAGTTTACCGGATTTTTTCGGTCATGAGACACATAACCTTCATACTGGTCACAACCCCACCAAAGCATTACAATACGCGGCTTGCAATCCTGAGCTGAGCAAGTCGATGACTAAAAAACTCCATATAAAAACCTGGGGCTGTCAGATGAACGAATACGATTCATCCAAGATGGCCGATCTGCTGGATACCACCCACGGATACCAGCTGACTGAAAATGCGAAAGAAGCCGATGTGCTGCTGCTAAATACCTGTTCAATTCGCGAAAAAGCGCAGGAAAAAGTCTTTCACGTGTTAGGCCGCTGGAAACTTCTTAAACGAAAAAATCCGGACCTGATCATCGGCGTGGGTGGCTGCGTTGCGTCGCAGGAAGGTAAGCTGATCCGCCAGAGAGCCCCGTATGTGGA
Source organism: Enterobacter sp. K16B (assembly GCF_020216105.1). Lineage (NCBI taxonomy): Bacteria > Pseudomonadati > Pseudomonadota > Gammaproteobacteria > Enterobacterales > Enterobacteriaceae > Enterobacter > Enterobacter sp. K16B. The sequence continues at coordinate 47,730 of NZ_JAIWJZ010000088.1, read as the reverse complement.
TATTGTCTTTGGCCCTCAGACCCTGCACCGCCTGCCTGAAATGATCAACAAGGTGCGCGGCGATCGTAGCCCGGTCGTTGACGTCAGCTTCCCGGAGATCGAAAAATTTGACCGTCTGCCAGAGCCGCGCGCCGATGGCCCGACCGCGTTCGTCTCTATCATGGAAGGCTGCAACAAATACTGTACTTACTGCGTGGTGCCGTATACCCGTGGTGAAGAGGTCAGCCGCCCGGCAGATGACATCCTGTTTGAAATTGCACAGCTTGCCGCCCAGGGCGTTCGCGAAGTCAACCTGCTGGGTCAGAACGTTAACGCATGGCGCGGTGAGAACTACGACGGCACCACCGGCAGCTTTGCCGAACTGCTGCGTCTGGTGGCCCCGATTGACGGCATCGACCGTATTCGCTTTACCACCAGCCATCCGATGGAATTTACCGACGACATCATTGACGTTTACCGCGATACGCCGGAACTGGTGAGTTTCCTGCACCTGCCGATTCAGTGCGGTTCCGATCGCGTGCTGAACCTGATGGGCCGTCCGCATACGGTGCTGGAGTACAAATCCATCATCCGTAAGCTGCGTGAAGCCCGCCCGGATATCCAGATAAGCTCAGACTTTATTGTCGGCTTCCCTGGCGAAACCGCTGATGACTTCGAACGCACCATGAAGCTCATCGGCGAAGTGAATTTTGACGTCAGCTACAGCTTCATCTTCTCACCGCGTCCTGGCACCCCTGCGGCCGATATGGTTGACGATGTACCGGAAGAAGAGAAAAAACAGCGTCTGTACATTCTGCAGGAGCGCATTAACCAGCAGGCCAACGCCTGGAGCCGCCGCATGCTCGGCACCGTCCAGCGTATTCTGGTGGAAGGCACCTCGCGCAAGAGCATCATGGAACTCTCCGGACGTACCGAGAACAACCGCGTGGTCAACTTTGAAGGTACCCCGGACATGATCGGTAAATTTGTGGACGTCGAGATTGTTGAAGTGTTGACCAACTCGCTGCGTGCGAAAGTGGTACGTACCGAAGATGAGATGGGCCTGCGTATTGCAGAGTCACCAGAATCTGTGATTTCCCGTACCCGCAAAGAAAATGATTCTGGCGTGGGAATTTACCAGCCTTAATCCTTCAGGCCTGCCTCTTCGGCAGGCCTTGTATTTCCTCTCATCGTCCCCAATATCATCCGCAACGCTTGCGCCTTTATTCTGTGGCGTGAATAATTTCGGTAATGACCGTTTTATTACGTCCTGTCGCAACGGATCAGTTAACCAATCAATGAGGAACAGTTTGAACATAGATACGCGTGAAATTAGCCTGACGCCCGCAGACAACGCTCGCCTGCTGAGCCTGTGCGGGCCGTTTGATGACAACATCAAACAACTGGAGCGACGTCTGGGTATCGAAATCAATCGTCGCGATAATCATTTCAAACTTACCGGACGCCCTATCTGCGTCAACGCCGCCGCGGACATTCTGCGTAGCCTGTATGTCGATACCGCCCCGATGCGCGGCGAAATTCAGGATATCGAACCGGAACAGATCCACCTCGCCATTAAAGAGGCGCGCGTGCTTGAGCAGAGCGCGGAAAGCGTGCCGGACTACGGCAAGGCCATTAACATTAAGACCAAACGTGGCGTCATCAAGCCGCGGACGCCAAACCAGGCGCAGTACATCGCCAACATTCTTGACCATGACATCACCTTCGGCGTCGGTCCGGCGGGTACGGGGAAAACCTATCTGGCCGTTGCCGCCGCGGTTGATGCGCTGGAGCGCCAGGAGATTCGCCGTATTCTGCTGACCCGTCCGGCTGTGGAAGCGGGCGAGAAACTGGGCTTCCTGCCCGGCGATCTAAGCCAGAAGGTTGATCCTTACCTGCGCCCGCTGTACGACGCGCTGTTCGAGATGCTGGGCTTTGAGAAAGTCGAGAAGCTCATTGAGCGTAACGTAATCGAAGTGGCCCCGCTCGCCTACATGCGCGGCCGTACGCTCAACGACGCGTTCATCATTCTTGATGAGAGCCAGAACACCACCATCGAACAGATGAAGATGTTCCTGACGCGTATCGGCTTCAACTCGAAGGCAGTCATTACCGGTGACGTGACGCAGATCGACCTGCCGCGCAGCACCAAATCGGGTCTGCGCCACGCCATCGAAGTGCTGGCCGAGGTCGACGAAATTAGCTTTAACTTCTTCCACAGTGAAGACGTGGTACGCCACCCGGTGGTCGCGCGTATCGTTAACGCCTATGAAGCCTGGGAAGAGGCAGATCAGAAGCGTAAGGCCGAACTGGCCGCAGAACGTAAGCGCGAAGCGCAGGAGCAAGAGCAGAAATGAGTCAGGTGATCCTCGATTTACAGCTGGCCTGTGAAGATAATTCCGGCATGCCAGATGAGGCACAGTTTCAGAAATGGCTGGATGCCGTTATCCCCCAGTTTCAGGAAGAATCAGAAGTCACGATTCGTCTGGTGGATGAAGCAGAAAGCCACGAGCTTAACCTGACCTACCGCGGGAAAGATAAGCCAACCAACGTGCTCTCTTTCCCGTTTGAAGCTCCGCCGGGTATCGAGATGCCGCTGTTGGGCGATCTGATCATCTGCCGTCAGGTGGTTGAACAGGAAGCCAAAGAGCAACAAAAGCCGCTGGAAGCCCACTGGGCGCATATGGTGGTACATGGCAGCCTGCATCTGCTCGGCTACGATCATATTGAAGACGACGAAGCGGAAGAGATGGAGTCCCTTGAGACAGAGATAATGCTTGCTCTGGGCTATGAGGATCCGTACATTGCCGAGAAAGAATAGTCCGTCATCTGACTGACTAACATGCCGCCACGAAAGGAGATTGCGTGGCGGTAAACGTTGAACTAACAAGAGAACCCTTAACAAACGCCATGAGCGACGACAATTCACACAGTAGCGACACGACAACCAATAAAAAGGGATTTTTCTCCCTCATTCTGAACCAGCTTTTCCACGGCGAACCGAAAAACCGTGATGAACTGCTGGAGCTGATTCGTGATTCCGGGCAGAACGACCTTATCGACGAAGATACGCGCGAAATGCTCGAAGGGGTTATGGACATCGCTGACCAGCGCGTTCGCGATATCATGATCCCCCGGTCACAGATGATCACCCTGAAACGCAACCAGACGCTGGACGAGTGCCTCGATGTGATCATCGAATCCGCCCACTCGCGTTTCCCGGTCATCAGCGAAGACAAAGATCACATCGAAGGGATTTTGATGGCGAAAGATCTGCTGCCGTTTATGCGCAGCGATGCCGAAGCCTTCAGCATGGAAAAAGTGTTACGCCAGGCCGTGGTTGTGCCGGAAAGTAAACGTGTGGATCGGATGCTGAAAGAGTTCCGCTCTCAGCGTTACCACATGGCGATTGTTATTGATGAATTCGGTGGCGTTTCCGGTCTTGTCACGATCGAAGATATTCTTGAGCTGATTGTCGGCGAAATCGAAGATGAGTATGACGAAGAGGAAGATATCGACTTCCGTCAGCTAAGCCGCCATACCTGGACCGTGCGTGCGCTGGCCTCCATCGAGGACTTCAACGACGCCTTCGGGACCCACTTCAGCGATGAAGAGGTCGATACCATTGGCGGGCTGGTGATGCAGGCCTTTGGTCATCTCCCGGCGCGCGGTGAGACCGTTGACATCGACGGTTACCAGTTCAAAGTGGCCATGGCCGACAGCCGACGTATTATACAGGTTCACGTCAGAACGCCGGACGATTCACCGGTGCCAAAACTGGAAGAGTAATGTAAATGGCATTTGCCCCACTGTTTGAACGCCAGCGCGTCCGTTTGCTGCTGGCGCTGTTACTCGGAGCCAGCGGTACGCTGGCTTTTTCTCCTTACGATATCTGGCCTGCGGCCATCCTCTCCCTGATGGGACTACAGGGTTTAACCCTGAATCGTCGTCCCGTCCAGGCTGCCGCCATCGGCTACTTCTGGGGGCTGGGGCTGTTTGGCTCAGGCATCAACTGGGTCTATGTCAGCATCGCCCAGTTTGGCGGTATGCCCGGCCCGGTTAACGTCTTCCTGGTGGTACTGCTCGCCGCGTACCTCTCGCTGTATACCGGTTTATTCGCAGGCATCCTTTCTCGCCTGTGGCCCAAAACCAGCTGGCTACGCGTCGCCATTGCCGCGCCCGTGGTCTGGCAACTCACCGAGTTCCTGCGCGGTTGGGTACTGACGGGTTTCCCGTGGCTGCAGTTCGGCTACAGTCAAATTGACGGCCCGCTAAAAGGCCTGGCGCCGGTGATGGGCGTTGAAGCCATCAACTTCCTGCTGATGGTGGTCAGCGGCCTGCTGGTACTGGCGCTGGTCACGCGCTGCTGGAAACCGCTGGTGTTGGCGCTCGTATTGTTCGCCCTGCCTTTCCCGCTGCGCTATATCCAGTGGTTCACGCCGGAGCCCGGGCGTGCCATGCAGGTTTCTATGGTGCAGGGAAATATCCCGCAGTCCATGAAGTGGGACGAGAAAGAGCTGCTGAATACGCTGAAGATTTACGCCAACGCCACCGAAGAGGTGATGGGAAAATCACAGCTGATTATCTGGCCGGAGTCGGCGATCCCCGATCTGGAGCTCAACCAGCAGCCGTTTCTGAACATGATGAACGATCTGCTGCTCGCGCGCGGCAGCACGTTGATTACCGGCATTGTGGATGCGCGTCTGAACCAGCAGAACCGCTACGACACCTACAACACCATCATTACGCTCGGTAAAGACAGCGAATACAGTTACCACTCGACTGACCGGTATAACAAGAATCACCTGGTACCGTTTGGTGAGTTTGTTCCGCTGGAGTCGATTCTGCGTCCGCTGGCCCCCTTCTTTGACCTGCCGATGTCCTCTTTCAGCCGCGGGCCATACGTTCAGCCCCAGTTGCACGCGCACGGATTTGCTCTGACGGCGGCCATTTGCTACGAAATCATTCTCGGCGAACAGGTGCGGGATAACTTCCGTCCGGACACGGACTTCCTGCTGACCATCTCTAACGATGCGTGGTTCGGTAAGTCGATTGGCCCGTGGCAGCACTTCCAGATGGCGCGCATGCGCTCCCTGGAGCTGGCGCGTCCACTGCTGCGCAGCACCAATAACGGCATTACCGCCGTGATTGGGCCGCAGGGTGAAATTCAGGCCATGATCCCTCAGTTCACCCGTGAAGTGCTGACCACGACAGTCACGCCAACGACCGGGTTAACGCCATATGCGCGTACCGGCAACTGGCCACTGTGGATCCTGACCGCACTGTTTGGCTTTGGCGCCGTGTTGATGAGTCTGAGTCAGCGTCGTAAATAACCTTACCTTCTGTTGCCGGGTGGCGCTGATGCTTACCCGGCCTATATTTTTGCTCCCGTAGGTCGGGTAAGGCGTAGCCGCCACCCGACAATCCTCTCCGAATTCATTTCTGGCACGCCTATTGCTTTGTTTATTCAGGTAAACGCAGTTTGGCTTAATGTGCAACTTTGTCGCACCAGCGTAGACCACCGGTAGCACCGAAACGGTGCAACGGGAGATATTTGCCTCTGAATGGTGCGGCGCGCTTCGCAAAAATAAACAATAACGCAGCAAAATCTTTACATTAAGCCAGACTAAATGTTAACAAGCTTGCATAACACTGCACTCGCATCGCGCGAGATATAACAACATCACAATGGGTATCAATGCGTCACTGGCGCTGATAAGAAGGAGTTGGGTATGCAATTACGTAAACTGGCCACAGCAATGCTGGTGATGGGAATGTCTGCTGGCGTGGTCCACGCTGAAGATGCGCCGGCAGCCGGCAGCACTCTCGACAAGATTGCCAAAAACGGCGTGATCGTGGTCGGCCACCGTGAATCTTCTGTCCCGTTCTCTTACTACGACAACACGCAAAAAGTCGTAGGTTATTCACAGGATTACTCCAACGCCATCGTTGAAGCTGTGAAGAAAAAGCTGAACAAACCTGACCTGCAGGTGAAGCTGATCCCAATCACTTCACAGAACCGTATTCCACTGCTGCAAAACGGCACCTTTGATTTTGAGTGTGGCTCCACCACCAACAACCTCGAGCGTCAGAAACAGGCAGCCTTCTCGGACACCATCTTTGTTGTGGGCACCCGCCTGCTGACGAAGAAAGGCGGTGAGATCAAAGACTTCGCTGACCTGAAAGGGAAAGCGGTCGTGGTTACCTCCGGTACCACTTCAGAAGTGCTGCTGCACAAGCTGAATGACGAGAAGAAAATGGATATGCGCATCATCAGCGCCAAAGACCATGGCGACTCCTTCCGTACCCTGGAAAGTGGTCGTGCCGTCGCGTTTATGATGGACGACGCCCTGCTGGCGGGCGAGCGTGCAAAAGCGAAGAAACCGGACAACTGGGATATCGTCGGTACCGCGCAGTCGAAAGAAGCCTACGGCTGTATGCTGCGTAAAGACGATCCGCAGTTCAAAAAGCTGATCGATGACACCATCGCCCAGGTGCAAACCTCCGGCGAAGCGGAAAAATGGTTCGACAAATGGTTCAAGAACCCGATTCCACCAAAAAACCTGAACATGAACTTTGAACTGTCCGACGACATGAAGGCCCTGTTCAAATCACCCAATGACAAAGCTCTTAACTAATTAGAACAACAGGGGCGGGATCTCCTGCCCTCTCGATTGTCGGGAAGCACGGACAGACTATACGTTGAGTGGTCGTTCCCCACTCAGCACGAAAAATGAGCTTCTCACCAATCTTCGAGGGTAGCGCTGCTACCCTTTTTTTTCTGGAGTTTATTATGTCAATCGACTGGAACTGGGGCATATTCCTGCAACAAGCCCCGTTCGGCAACACCACCTATCTTGGCTGGCTGTGGAGCGGATTTCAGGTTACCGTGGCATTATCGATAACGGCGTGGATTATCGCGTTTCTTGTCGGTTCGCTGTTCGGTATTCTGCGTACCGTCCCTAACCGTTTCCTTTCAACACTGGGCACCCTGTACGTGGAACTTTTTCGTAACGTTCCGCTCATCGTACAATTCTTTACCTGGTATCTGGTTATCCCGGAACTACTGCCTGAAAATATTGGCATGTGGTTCAAATCGGAACTGGATCCGAATGTACAGTTCTTTGTCTCCTCAATGATGTGTCTGGGGCTGTTTACCGCTGCGCGCGTTTGTGAGCAGGTGCGTGCCGCCATTCAGTCATTACCCCGTGGACAAAAAAATGCGGGCCTGGCGATGGGGTTAACCCTGCCGCAAACCTACCGCTACGTGCTGCTGCCTAACGCCTACCGCGTGATCGTCCCACCGATGACCTCTGAGATGATGAACCTGGTGAAAAACTCGGCCATCGCCTCAACCATCGGTCTGGTCGATATGGCGGCTCAGGCGGGAAAGCTGCTGGATTACTCCGCGCACGCGTGGGAATCCTTCACCGCAATCACGCTCGCGTATGTTCTGATTAACGCTTTCATCATGCTGGTGATGAACCTGGTTGAACGCAAAATTCGCCTGCCGGGCAATATGGGGGGCAAATAATGTACGAGTTTGACTGGAGTTCTATCGTTCCCTCTATGCCATACCTGCTTGATGGCCTGGTGATTACCTTAAAAATCACGCTTATTGCCATCATCGTCGGTATCGTCTGGGGTACCCTGCTGGCCGTCATGCGCCTGTCGAGCTTTAAGCCGCTCGCCTGGTTTGCAACCGCCTACGTCAACGTTTTCCGTTCCATCCCGCTGGTGATGGTGCTGCTGTGGTTTTATCTGATTGTGCCCGGCTTCCTGCAAAACGTGCTGGGGCTGTCACCGAAAACCGATATCCGCCTGATCTCCGCGATGGTGGCGTTCTCGATGTTTGAGGCCGCCTACTATTCAGAGATTATCCGTGCGGGCATTCAGAGTATCTCCCGTGGACAGTCCAGCGCCGCGCTGGCACTGGGGATGACGCACTGGCAGTCCATGCAGCTCATTATTCTGCCGCAGGCGTTTCGCGCCATGGTTCCACTCCTGCTGACCCAGGGTATCGTACTGTTCCAGGATACCTCCCTGGTCTACGTGCTGAGTCTGGCAGACTTCTTCCGTACCGCGTCCACCATCGGTGAACGTGATGGTACGCAGGTCGAGATGGTGCTCTTCGCGGGAGCGGTCTATTTTGTGATTAGTTTAAGCGCGTCGCTGTTGGTCAGCTGGCTGAAGAAAAGGACGGTACAATGATTTCCCTGAAAAATGTTTCTAAATGGTATGGGCACTTTCAGGTGCTGACCGACTGCTCCACCGAAGTGAAAAAAGGCGACGTGGTGGTGGTGTGCGGACCGTCCGGTTCCGGTAAATCGACGCTGATCAAAACCGTCAACGGACTGGAGCCGGTGCAGCAGGGTGAGATCGTGGTCAACGGCACCAAAGTTAACGACAAGAAAACCAACCTCGCCCAGCTTCGCTCTCACGTTGGGATGGTGTTCCAGCATTTTGAGCTGTTCCCTCACCTCTCCATTATTGAGAACCTGACCCTGGCGCAGGTGAAAGTGCTTAAGCGTGATAAAAAAGCATCGCGCGAGAAAGGCCTGAAACTGCTGGAACGCGTTGGGCTCGCGGCCCATGCCGATAAGTTCCCGGCACAGCTTTCTGGCGGCCAGCAGCAGCGTGTGGCGATTGCCCGCGCGCTGTGCATGGATCCTGTGGCGATGCTGTTTGACGAACCCACGTCGGCCCTCGATCCGGAGATGATCAACGAAGTGCTGGACGTTATGGTTGAGCTGGCGCATGAAGGGATGACCATGATGGTGGTAACCCATGAGATGGGCTTCGCCCGTAAAGTGGCCAACCGCGTGATCTTTATGGACGAAGGGAAGATCGTGGAAGACTCACCGAAAGAGGAGTTCTTCGCTAACCCCAAATCAGAACGTGCGAAAGATTTCCTCGCGAAAATCCTGCATTAATCTTCTCAGTGCGCAATCTGCGGATTGCGCACTGCCTCACGCTTTCGCTCACTTCTTCTCGTCGTGTGTCCCATTGCAGCGTTAACCTTGTCACAAAATAACGCTATGAATGGAGAACGCTATGGCACAACCTATTATTTTCGATTGCGACCCGGGTCATGATGACGCGATCGCGCTCGTCCTTGCACTTGCCTCCCCTGAGCTCGACGTCAAAGCCGTCACCTCTTCTGCCGGAAACCAGACGCCGGATAAAACCCTGCGTAACGTTTTGCGCATGCTGACGCTGCTTAACCGCACGGATATTCCTGTCGCTGGCGGTGCCCTCAAGCCCCTGATGCGTGAATTAATTATTGCGGATAACGTGCACGGTGAAAGTGGGCTGGACGGTCCGGCGCTGCCGGAGCCGGGCTTCACGCCGCAAAACTGCACCGCCGTGGAGCTGATGGCAAAGGTGCTGCGTGAGAGCGCGGAACCCGTCACCCTGGTGGCAACGGGACCGCAAACCAACGTCGCGCTGCTGTTGAACAGCCATCCGGAACTGCACGGCAAAATTGCCCGTATCGTCATCATGGGCGGGGCGATGGGGCTCGGTAACTGGACGCCGTCCGCTGAGTTCAACATTTTTGTCGACCCGGAAGCGGCGGAGATCGTCTTCCAGTCCGGTTTGCCGATTGTGATGGCAGGGCTGGACGTTACCCACCGCGCGCAGATTATGGCCGACGACATTGAACGTTTCCGTTCCGTGGGTAACCCGGTCGCCACAACCGTGGCTGAGCTGCTCGACTTCTTTATGGAGTATCACAAAGCCGAGAAGTGGGGATTCCACGGCGCACCGCTGCATGACCCCTGCACGATCGCCTGGCTGTTAAAGCCGGAGATGTTTACCACGGTGGAGCGCTGGGTGGGTGTTGAGACGCAGGGGAAATATACGCAGGGGATGACGGTGGTGGACTATTACTCATTGACGGGAAACAAGCCGAATACGACGGTAATGGTGGATATCGATCGGGAAGGGTTTGTGGATTTGCTGGCGGAGAGGCTGGCTTACTACTGCGCGCCCTGATGCCCTCACTTCAGCCCTCTCCCACGGGAGAGGGAGCAGACACTAAAAACGGCAACGTGGTTGCCGTTTTGCGTTTACCTAGGGCTCAAACGGCCGACGCTGGAACTGGTCGTGCCCGCACTTCGGACACAGTGGCAGCACATCCGGCGTATACACCGCAATATGGTGATGGCATTTCTCGCACACCAGATTTCCCAGCCCAACCACTTCACCACTCTGGTACACACCGTGGTGGTTCAAATCCTGAAACACCTCGCGCCACTCCAGCTGTGTTTTATCAGTAATATCGGCCAGCTCCTGCCACAGACTCTCTTTAATCACCCGCATAAAGACGCTGTCGGCGATCTCGTCCTGGCTCTCCTCGTAGCTGCGCGCAAACTCTTCCAGGTCACGGCGCACGGCACGGGTCACCTCTTCCACTTCGGTTCGCGTTAACTCACCCGTTTGCGTCACCCGGGCACGAGCCTGCTCCACCAGCGCGTCAATATCGCGCTCGCCGTTACGCAGCCGTTCCGTCAGTGTCGCCACCAGTTCGCGGTAAAATTGAGCAACCTTGTTCATCATTTTGCCTCCCGGGTAAGTAACTATTTCTAATAATAGACCTTATTTCATCGCCGCTTTGTCAGGTGAAGCACAGACCCGGTAAATTCCTGCAAAGCGCATTTGTGCGAAAGGCTGTTTTGACGCGGGCGTTTGGGCTATGCTATGCGGATCTGAATTACCACATCCATTGGCTACATTTGTAGCTGTATTGAAAACAGGACCACTGGCTGCCATGCAAGAGCAATACCGCCCGGAAGAGATAGAATCAAAAGTCCAGCAACACTGGGACGAGAAGCGCACCTTTGAAGTAACCGAAGACGAGAGCAAAGAGAAGTATTACTGCCTGTCGATGCTTCCCTATCCTTCTGGTCGACTACACATGGGCCACGTGCGTAACTACACCATCGGTGATGTGATTGCACGCTATCAGCGCATGCTGGGCAAGAACGTTCTGCAGCCAATCGGCTGGGATGCGTTTGGCCTGCCTGCGGAAGGCGCAGCGGTAAAAAACAATACGGCGCCAGCCCCGTGGACGTACGACAATATCGCGTACATGAAAAACCAGCTCAAAATGCTGGGCTTTGGCTATGACTGGAGCCGCGAGCTGGCAACCTGTACCCCGGAATACTATCGCTGGGAACAGAAGTTCTTCACCGAGCTGTACAAAAAAGGCCTGGTTTACAAGAAGACGTCTGCCGTTAACTGGTGTCCGAATGACCAGACCGTTCTCGCTAACGAACAGGTTATCGACGGCTGCTGCTGGCGCTGTGACACCAAAGTTGAGCGTAAAGAGATCCCGCAGTGGTTTATCAAAATCACCGCTTACGCTGACGAACTGCTGAACGATCTGGATAATCTGGACCACTGGCCGGATACCGTTAAGACCATGCAGCGCAACTGGATCGGCCGTTCTGAAGGCGTGGAAATTACCTTCAACGTTGAGAACTACGACCAGACCCTGACCGTCTATACCACCCGTCCGGACACCTTCATGGGCGCGACCTACCTGGCCGTGGCCGCAGGTCACCCGCTGGCGCAGAAAGCGGCAGAAAATAATCCGGAACTGGCCACCTTCATCGACGAATGCCGCAACACCAAAGTGGCCGAAGCCGATATGGCAACGATGGAGAAAAAAGGCGTGGATACTGGCTTCAAAGCCATTCACCCACTGACCGGCGAAGCCATCCCTGTCTGGGCCGCCAACTTCGTGCTGATGGAATACGGCACGGGTGCCGTAATGGCCGTTCCGGGTCACGACCAGCGCGACTACGAATTTGCCACCAAATACGGCCTGACCATCAAGCCTGTTATCCTGGCGGCTGACGGTTCTGAACCTGACCTGTCCGAACAAGCGCTGACCGAAAAAGGCACCCTGTTCAACTCCGGCGAGTTCAGCGGCCTGAGCTTCGAAGAGGGCTTTAACGCCATTGCCGACAAACTGGCTTCTCTGGGCGTAGGTGAGCGTAAGGTGAACTACCGTCTGCGCGACTGGGGCGTCTCCCGCCAGCGTTACTGGGGTGCGCCAATTCCAATGGTGACCCTGGAAGATGGCACCGTGATGCCAACGCCAGACGATCAGCTCCCGGTGATCCTGCCGGAAGACGTGGTCATGGACGGTATCACCAGCCCGATCAAAGCCGATCCCGAGTGGGCCAAAACCACCGTCAACGGCCAGCCTGCGCTGCGTGAAACCGACACCTTCGACACCTTTATGGAGTCATCCTGGTATTACGCGCGTTACACCTGCCCGCAGTATCAGGACGGCATGCTGGACTCCAACGCGGCAAACTACTGGCTGCCGGTTGATATTTACATCGGCGGTATTGAACACGCCATCATGCACCTGCTCTACTTCCGCTTCTTCCACAAGCTGATGCGCGACGCGGGCATGGTGAACTCTGACGAGCCTGCTAAACAGCTGCTGTGCCAGGGCATGGTGCTGGCAGATGCGTTCTACTACGTGGGTGCAAACGGCGAGCGTAACTGGGTTTCTCCGGTCGATGCGATCGTTGAGCGCGACGAGAAAGGCCGTATCGTGAAGGCGAAAGACGCCGAAGGTCATGAGCTGGTCTATACCGGCATGAGCAAGATGTCCAAGTCTAAAAACAACGGCATCGACCCGCAGGTGATGGTTGAGCGTTACGGTGCGGATACCGTGCGTCTGTTCATGATGTTTGCCTCTCCGGCAGACATGACCCTGGAATGGCAGGAGTCAGGCGTTGAAGGGGCGAACCGCTTCCTGAAGCGCGTCTGGAAACTGGTTTACGAACACACCTCACTGGGCGATGCTCCGGCCCTGAACGCCGCCGCCCTGACGGAAGATCAGCAGGCGCTGCGCCGTGATGTTCATAAAACGATTGCGAAAGTGACCGATGATATTGGTCGTCGTCAGACCTTCAATACCGCAATTGCGGCTATTATGGAACTGATGAACAAACTGGCGAAGGCGCCGCAAGAGGGCGAGCAGGATCGTGCCTTAATGCGTGAAGCGCTGCTGGCCGTCGTTCGCATGCTGAACCCGTTCACGCCTCACGTCAGCTTCACCCTGTGGCAGGAGCTAAAAGGCGAAGGCGATATCGACAACGCGCCGTGGCCAGAGGCTGACGAAGCCGCGATGGTGGAAAACACCACGCTGGTTGTGGTCCAGGTAAACGGTAAAGTCCGCGGTAAAATTACCGTGGCGGTCGACGCAACCGAAGAACAGGTTCGCGAGCGCGCGGGCCAGGAACCGCTGGTCGCAAAATATCTTGAGGGCGTTACCGTACGTAAAGTGATCTACGTACCAGGTAAATTGCTGAATCTGGTCGTTGGCTAAGCGCGGGAGGAAACGTGCGACAACTGGCAACAATACTCTTATCTCTGGCGGTGCTTGTCACCGCTGGCTGTGGCTGGCACCTGCGCAATACCACGGCGGTGCCTGCTGAGATGAAAACGATGATTTTCGACTCATCGGATCCTAACGGTCCACTCAGCCGCGCAATTCGTAATCAGTTGCGTCTGAACGGCGTCGAGCTGATCGAAAAAGGCACCCTGCGCCAGGATGTACCGTCTCTGCGTGTGCTGGGGATGACGCTCAGCAAAGATACGGCCTCTATCTTCCAGGACGGCCATACCGCAGAGTATCAGATGGTCATGGCGGTTAACGCGGCAGTTCTGATCCCGGGTAAAGACATCTACCCGATCAGCACGAAAGTGTACCGTTCGTTCTTCGATAACCCGCAGACGGCGCTGGCAAAAGATGCCGAACAGCAGATTATCATCAACGAAATGTACGACAAGGCAGCGGAACAGCTGATCCGTAAACTGCCAGCTATTGCAGCGTCAAAAAAACAAGGATCTGACATTGTTGAAAAACCGGATGCCGACGCGTCTCCTGTTTCTACCTCAATGGGTAACTGATGATCAGGCTGTATCCTGAACAACTCCGCGCGCAGCTCAATGAAGGGCTGCGCGCGGCGTATCTGCTCCTCGGTAACGATCCGTTATTACTACAGGAAAGCCTGGATGCCGTGCGACACGCAGCGGCCGCTCAGGGCTTCGATGAACACCACACCGTCCAGCTGGATAACAATACCGACTGGAATGCCCTCTTCTCACTTTGCCAGGCGATGAGCCTGTTTGCCTCGCGTCAGACGATCCAGATCCTGCTGCCAGAGAATGGTCCGAACGCTGCCATTAATGAACAACTGGCCACGCTGGTCAGTCTGTTACACAGCGATCTGCTGTTTATCGTGCGTGGCAATAAACTGACGAAAGCGCAGGAAAACGCGGCGTGGTTTACCCAACTCGCGACCCATGCGGTGCAGGTCACCTGTCAGACGCCTGAGCAGGCACATCTGCCAAAATGGGTGGCCGCGCGCGCGAAGCAGAACAACCTTCAGCTGGATGACGCGGCAAATCAACTGCTCTGCTACTGCTACGAAGGCAATCTGCTGGCCCTCGCGCAGGCGCTGGACCGGCTCGCCCTGCTCTGGCCGGATGGCAAGCTGACCCTGCCGCGCGTCGAGCAGGCCGTTAACGACGCGGCGCACTTCACGCCGTTCCACTGGGTTGATGCCTTGCTGTCGGCGAAGAGCAAACGCGCCCTGCATATTCTGCAGCAGCTGCGCCTTGAAGGCAGCGAGCCAGTCATTTTGCTGCGCACGCTCCAGCGCGAACTGCTGTTGCTGATCGCGCTCAAGCGCCAGTCTGCCCATACGCCCTTGCGCGCGCTGTTTGATAAACATCGGGTGTGGCAAAATCGCAGGGCGTTAACCACCGAGGCCGTCAACCGCCTGAGCCATGAACAGCTGCGTCAGGCAGTACAGCTTCTGATGCGCGCTGAGCTCACGTTAAAACAAGATTACGGTCAGTCGGTCTGGGCGGAGCTGGAAAGTCTTTCTCTGCTGCTCTGCCACAAGGCGCTGGCTGACGTTTTTATTGATGGATAGTATGCACTCTCTCCAGGCCCTGTATGGTGGCACCTTCGACCCGGTACATTACGGGCATCTGAAGCCGGTTGAGATTCTGGCGAATCTGATTGGTCTTCAGCGCGTTATCATTATGCCCAATAATGTCCCGCCTCATCGTCCGCAGCCCGAAGCAACCAGCGAGCAGCGAAAATCGATGCTTGCCCTGGCCATCGCGGACAAACCGCTCTTCAGCCTTGATGAGCGCGAGTTGCGCCGCGACACGCCCTCCTGGACGTCGCAAACGTTGCAGGAGTGGCGCGCTGAACACGGACCAGACCAGCCGCTGGCCTTTATCATCGGTCAGGACTCTCTGCTGAATCTCCCCACCTGGCATCAGTATGAAACCATTCTGGAGAACAGCCATCTGCTCGTCTGCCGTCGTCCGGGCTATCCGCTGACCATGCGCGAAGCACAGTATCAGCAGTGGCTGGAAGATCATCTCACCGACAATATAGAAGATCTTCACACACAGCCGGCCGGGAAGATTTATCTGGCGGAGACGCCGTGGTTCGATATCTCTGCGACCCTCATTCGCGAGCGTTTACAGCACGGTTTAGCCTGTGACGATTTGCTACCGGCCCCGGTGCTGGCGTATATCCATACGCACGGTTTGTATCAGAAAAGCGCAGATGAATAGCCGAAGGGCATAATAAAGTGGCTTATTGTTTTTCCTGCCTTGACAGGGTAAGCCATACTGTTATCCTCCGCTGCCAGACTTTCCCGCCGATCATTGCTTTACAGAAATTGTTTTACAAAAATGGCGATGCAATCTCAGGCGGAGGGTGGGATGATACCCGCCTTCAAAAGCCGGGCAGGAGACATTTGTCCCGTTACAGGCCTGAGTTCAGGTATACTGTCTGGCTACGAATTCAACGTTATACAATCTCATTCACCCCAGGGGGAAAACTTGCAGGGTAAAGCACTCCAGGATTTTGTTATTGACAAAATTGATGACCTGAAAGGTCAGGACATCATCGCTATCGACGTTAAGGGTAAATCCAGTATTACCGACTGCATGATCATCTGCACCGGTACCTCTACGCGTCATGTTGTTTCAATTGCCGATCACGTGGTGCAGGAATCGCGTGCTGCAGGGCTGTTGCCCCTCGGCGTTGAAGGTGAAGCGACCGCTGACTGGGTGGTTGTCGATCTCGGCGATGTGATTGTCCACGTCATGCAGGAAGAGAGCCGTCGCCTGTATGAGCTGGAAAAACTCTGGGGTTAATGCGTGAAGTTGCAGCTGGTCGCCGTCGGCACCAAAATGCCGGACTGGGTACAAACCGGTTTTACTGAATATCTGCGTCGTTTTCCAAAAGACATGCCGTTCGAACTGGTGGAGATCCCCGCCGGAAAACGCGGCAAGAACGCCGATATCAAACGTATTCTCGATAAAGAGGGTGAACTGATGCTGGCAGCCGCAGGCAAAAACCGCATCGTCACTCTCGATATTCCAGGGAAGCCCTGGGATACGCCGCAGCTGGCGCACGAACTGGAGCGCTGGAAGCAGGATGGTCGTGACGTCAGTCTGTTGATTGGCGGGCCTGAAGGGTTGTCCCCTGCCTGCAAAGCGGCAGCAGAACAAAGTTGGTCTCTCTCCGCGCTGACGCTTCCCCACCCGCTCGTTCGGGTACTGGTGGCAGAAAGCCTGTATCGCGCGTGGAGCATTACTACCAACCACCCCTATCACCGCGAGTAATGACTGACCAGGGTAGATTAAGCAGCGGATGAAACTACAGAATTCTTTTCGCGACTATACGGCTGAGTCCGCGCTGTTTGTGCGCCGGGCGCTGGTCGCCTTTACCGGGATTTTGCTGCTTACCGGCGTGCTGATCGCCAACCTTTATAATCTGCAAATTGTCCGCTTTACCGATTACCAGACGCGTTCAAACGAAAACCGGATCAAGCTGGTGCCCATCGCGCCCAGCCGCGGCATTATTTACGATCGTAACGGTACCCCGCTGGCGTTAAACCGCACCATCTATCAAATCGAGATGATGCCGGAAAAGGTCGATAACGTTCAGGACACGCTGGAAGCATTGCGAAGCGTGGTCGATCTTAACGATGACGATATCGCGGCTTTCAAAAAAGAGCGCGCCCGTTCCCACCGTTTCACCTCCATTCCGGTTAAAACCAATCTGACGGAAGTCCAGGTGGCCCGCTTTGCGGTGAATCAGTACCGTTTCCCCGGCGTGGAAGTGAAAGGTTACAAGCGTCGTTACTACCCTTACGGCTCCGCGCTGACGCATGTCATTGGCTACGTCTCCAAGATTAACGATAAAGACGTCGAGCGCCTCGATAAAGACGGCAAGCTGGCTAACTACGCAGCAACGCACGATATCGGCAAGCTGGGCATTGAACGCTACTACGAAGATGTTCTGCATGGGCAGACCGGCTATGAAGAGGTTGAGGTGAACAACCGCGGCCGCGTCATTCGTCAGCTGAAAGAGGTGCCGCCTCAGGCGGGACATGACGTATATCTGACCCTCGACCTTAAACTGCAGCAGTATATTGAAACCTTACTGGCGGGCAGTCGTGCGGCCGTGGTGGTCACCGATCCTCGTACCGGTGGCATCCTGGCGATGGTGTCAATGCCAAGCTATGACCCGAACCTCTTTGTTGACGGCATCTCCAGTAAAGACTATTCCGGCCTGCTGAATGACCCGAACACGCCGCTGGTGAACCGCGCTACGCAAGGGGTTTACCCGCCAGCGTCAACGGTTAAACCTTACGTGGCGGTCTCTGCCCTGAGTGCTGGTGTCATCAACCGTAATACCAGCCTGTTTGACCCCGGCTGGTGGCAACTGCCGGGTTCTGAAAAACGCTATCGCGACTGGAAAAAATGGGGCCACGGCCATCTGAACGTGACGAAATCGCTGGAAGAGTCCGCGGATACCTTCTTCTACCAGGTGGCGTACGATATGGGTATCGACCGTCTGTCAGAGTGGATGAGTAAGTTTGGCTACGGACATTACACCGGTGTTGACCTTGCCGAGGAACGCTCTGGCAACATGCCAACCCGTGAGTGGAAGCTGAAGCGCTTTAAGAAACCGTGGTATCAGGGTGACACTATTCCGGTGGGTATCGGTCAGGGCTACTGGACGGCTACGCCGCTTCAGATGAACAAAGCCATGATGATCCTCATCAATGACGGCGTGGTGAAAGTCCCTCATCTGCTGCAAAGTACCGTTGAAGACGGCAAAAAGGTGCCCTGGAACCAGCCGCACGAAGCGCCTGTGGGTGACATCCATTCTGGCTTCTGGGAAATCGCGAAAGACGGGATGTACGGCGTGGCAAACCGTCCGAACGGTACCGCTCATAAATATTTCGCCGGTACGCCTTATAAAGTGGCCGCGAAATCCGGTACGGCGCAGGTATTTGGTCTGAAAGCCAACGAAACCTATAACGCCCACCGCATTGCCGAACGTCTGCGTGACCATAAGCTGATGACGGCGTTTGCCCCTTATGATAACCCGCAGGTCGCGGTGGCGATGATTCTGGAAAACGGCGGTGCCGGCCCCGCGGTCGGGACCATCATGCGCCAGATCCTTGACCACATTATGCTGGGTGATAACAACACCGAACTGCCGGCTGAAAACCCGGCCGCCGCTGCGGCGGAGGACCAATAATCATGACGGATAATCCGAATAAAAAATCGCTGTGGGATAAAATCCACATCGACCCAGCCATGCTGCTGATCCTGCTGGCTCTGCTGGTTTACAGTGCCCTGGTTATCTGGAGCGCCAGCGGCCAGGACATCGGCATGATGGAGCGTAAAATTGGCCAGATCGCGATGGGTCTGGTCATTATGGTGGTGATGGCGCAGATCCCACCGCGCGTCTATGAAGGCTGGGCGCCCTATCTTTACATCTTCTGTATTATTTTGCTGGTTGCGGTAGACGCGTTTGGCGCCATCTCAAAAGGGGCGCAGCGCTGGCTGGATCTGGGCGTTGTCCGCTTCCAGCCCTCGGAAATCGCCAAAATCGCCGTACCCCTGATGGTGGCACGCTTTATCAACCGCGACGTCTGTCCGCCGTCTCTTAAAAATACCGCCATCGCGCTGGTTCTGATTTTCCTGCCAACGCTGCTGGTCGCGGCGCAGCCTGACCTGGGAACCTCAATCCTCATCGCCCTATCCGGCCTGTTCGTTCTTTTCCTGTCGGGCCTGAGCTGGCGTCTGATTGGCATCGCGGTGGTGCTGGTTGCCGCGTTTATTCCGATTCTCTGGTTCTTCCTGATGCATGATTACCAGCGCCAGCGCGTCATGATGCTGCTCGATCCGGAAACCGATCCGCTGGGCGCGGGCTATCATATTATTCAGTCAAAAATTGCGATTGGCTCCGGTGGCCTGCGCGGTAAAGGCTGGCTGCACGGTACACAGTCGCAGCTGGAGTTTTTACCGGAACGCCACACCGACTTTATTTTCGCCGTACTGGCTGAAGAGCTGGGGCTGGTGGGCATCTTAATTTTGCTGGCGCTATACGTCCTGCTGATCATGCGCGGATTGTGGATTGCAGCACGCGCGCAAACCACCTTTGGTCGCGTTATGGCTGGCGGGTTGATGCTGATTTTATTCGTTTATGTCTTCGTAAATATTGGTATGGTGAGTGGTATTCTGCCGGTGGTTGGCGTACCGCTACCGCTGGTGAGTTACGGAGGCTCGGCACTGATTGTGTTGATGGCCGGGTTTGGTATCGTGATGTCGATCCATACCCACAGAAAAATGTTGTCAAAAAGCGTATAAAAATAAGGGGATCGGAATGCGTAAGCAGTGGCTGGGGATCTGCATTGCGGCAAGTTTACTTGCGGCCTGTACAAGTGATGATGGTCAGCAACAGGCAACCGTCGCGCCGCCGCAGCCTGCGGTGTGTAATGGCCCGATCGTTGAAATCAGCGGTGCCGATCCCGTTTATGAACCGCTGAATGCCAGTGCGAATCAGGATTACGAGCGCGACGGCAAAAGTTACAAAATTGTTCAGGATCCTTCCCGCTTCAGCCAGGCTGGCTTTGCCGCCATTTATGATGCCGAACCCGGCAGTAACCTGACGGCGTCCGGGGAGGCCTTCGACCCAATGCAACTGACAGCAGCACACCCGACGCTGCCGATCCCGAGCTATGCCCGTATCACCAACCTGGCGAACGGCCGTATGATCGTTGTGCGTATCAATGACCGCGGCCCGTACGGCAATGACCGGGTGATCTCCCTGTCTCGCGCGTCCGCCGATCGCCTGAACACGTCGAATAACACCAAAGTCCGTATCGACCCGATTATCGTGGCGCAGGATGGTTCGCTCTCCGGACCGGGTACCGCCTGTACGACAGTGGCGAAACAGACCTATGCCCTGCCCGATCGTCCAAATCTTGACGGCGGAATGGGTAGCGTCTCTTCTCCGGCCGAACCGGCTCAGCCGGGGGGAGAAATCCGTCCAATCAGCAATGATACGCTGCAAAGTGATGATTCAACGGGCGCACCGGTAAAGAGTAGCGGCTTTCTTGGTGCACCAACGACCTTAGCCTCGGGCGTACTTGAAGGCAGTGAGCCGACACCCGCCCCTGCACCTGTGAGTGCGCCAGCAGCTCAACCGGCGCCCGTAACGGCGCCAGCGGCCACGCAAAGTACGGCGGTGGCAGCTCCGGCAGCGGCCAGCGGCAGCTATGTGGTGCAGGTAGGCGCAGTGAGCGATCAGGCTCGTGCCCAGCAGTATCAACAGCGTCTGAGCCAGCAGTTTGGCGTCCCGGGACGCGTTGAGCAAAACGGTGCGGTCTGGCGTATTCAGATGGGGCCGTTTGCCAGCAAATCGCAGGCAGCGTCCCTGCAGCAGCGTTTGCAAAATGAAGCTCAGCTTCAGTCATTTATCGCTGTTGCAAAGTAATTAATCGGCGGTGTCCGAAATGTCAGTTTGTGTAAAACACATTCACAAACTCATGCTTAAAGTCGGATGCCTGCCTGAATAGCATTTGCTATAGTAAGGCACTTTTTTTAATTCCATCACGGATGTCGTAGTTCTGACCATGAAGACCACTTTTTCTGCTCGTTTTGTGCAGCGCATGGCGCTGACCACGGCCCTTTGCGCTGCTGCACTTTCTGCAGCTCACGCCGATGACCTGAATATCAAGACCATGATCCCTGGCGTTCCGCAAATCGACGCGGAATCCTACATCCTGATCGATTACAACTCTGGCAAAGTGCTGGCAGAACAGAATGCTGATGCCCGCCGCGACCCGGCCAGCCTGACCAAAATGATGACCAGCTATGTTATCGGCCAGGCGATGAAAGCCGGGAAATTCAAGGAAACTGACCTGGTCACCATCGGTAACGATGCGTGGGCAACCGGAAACCCGGTGTTCAAAGGTTCGTCTCTGATGTTCCTGAAACCGGGTATGCAGGTTCCCGTTTCTCAGCTCATTCGCGGGATTAACCTGCAGTCAGGTAACGATGCCTGTGTGGCGATGGCCGATTTTGCTGCCGGTAGCCAGGACGCCTTCGTGGGCCTGATGAACAGCTACGTGAACGCGCTGGGTCTGAAAAACAGCCATTTCCAGACCGTACACGGTCTGGACGCCGACGGTCAGTACAGCTCCGCGCGTGATATGGCGCTCATTGGTCAGGCGCTGATCCGCGACGTACCTAACGAATATGCCATCTATAAAGAGAAAGAGTTCACCTTCAACGGTATTCGTCAGACCAACCGTAACGGCCTGCTGTGGGATAACAGCCTGAACGTTGATGGCATCAAAACGGGCCATACTGACAAAGCGGGTTACAACCTGGTGGCCTCTGCCACTGAAGGTCAGATGCGCCTGATCTCTGCCGTGATGGGCGGCCGTACCTTTAAAGGTCGTGAAACAGAAAGCAAGAAACTGCTGACCTGGGGCTTCCGTTTCTTCGAAACCGTGAACCCGCTGAAAGCAGGTAAAGAGTTTGCTTCCGAACCCGTCTGGTTCGGCGACAACGACCGTGCCTCTCTTGGCGTGGATAAAGATCTGTACCTGACCATTCCACGCGGTCGTATGAAGGATCTCAAAGCCAGCTACGTCCTGAACAGCACCGAGCTGCATGCGCCACTGCAGAAAAACCAGGTTGTAGGTACCATCAACTTCCAGCTGGATGGCAAGACGATCGATCAGCGTCCGCTGGTTGTCCTGCAAGAAATTCCTGAAGGTAATTTCTTCGGCAAAATCATTGATTACATTAAATTGATGTTCCATCACTGGTTTGGTTAAAAATTGAACACTTGAAAGTGTGATTTTGATCCCCATATACTAAGTATCCTGATAACTCCCACCTGACGTGGGAGTTATTCTTTTTGACGTTACGCCGGAGCTGACATGAAAACCAAACTTAACGAACTGCTTGAATTCCCTACCCCATTTACCTACAAAGTAATGGGTCTGGCGAAGCCTGAGCTGGTTGATCAGGTGGTTGAAGTGGTACAGCGCCATGCGCCGGGTGACTACTCTCCGTCAGTAAAACCAAGCAGCAAGGGCAACTACCACTCGGTTTCTATTACCATCACCGCTACACACATTGAGCAGGTTGAGACGCTGTACGAAGAGCTCGGCAATATCGAAATTGTTCGTATGGTGCTGTAGTCCCTTTGCGGTTACCCGGTTTGCCGGGTAACCCCACTCCCCGCTGTGATATACTCCCCCGCATCTTTTGTCCCTCGTCTTCGGAGACGCTGTTTTGTATCAGGATAAAATTCTGGTCCGACACCTCGGGCTGCAACCTTATGAGCCTGTCTCCCAGGCTATGCATGACTTCACCGATTCACGCGATGAGAGCACCCCGGATGAGATCTGGCTGGTCGAACACCTGCCAGTCTTTACGCAGGGTCAGGCGGGAAAAGCGGAACATTTATTGATGACGGGAGACATCCCGGTGATTCAGAGCGATCGCGGCGGGCAGGTCACTTACCACGGCCCCGGACAGCAGGTAATGTACGTCCTGCTCAATCTGAAGCGCAGAAAACTGGGCGTGCGTGAACTGGTCACTCTACTGGAACAAACTGTCGTCAATACGCTGGCGGAATATGGTATCGATGCGCATCCACGCGCCGATGCACCAGGCGTTTACGTCGGGGAAATGAAGATCTGCTCTCTGGGGCTGCGAATTCGTAAAGGCTGCTCCTTCCACGGCCTGGCATTGAATATTAATATGGATCTCACCCCTTTCCAGCGCATAAACCCCTGCGGCTACGCCGGCATGGAGATGACGCAAATGCGTCAGTGGGTCGATACCGCTACGCCAGACACTATTCGTCCTGTGCTTTTGAAGAACGTGTTAGCACTACTTAACAATCCCCCGCACGAATATATCCCTGCTTAATATATCATACAACATGGCTCGCTAATTTGACGGGCCACTGTTTATTTACCGCTTTTGCGCTTTACAATAAACCACAGATTCTATATTTTCGAAGCGCCCGAATATTGCCGTTACATATTATTTAGCTTCCCTCAAACGTGACAAACAGGGTCTAAGTAACGTGAGTGATAATCACACAACTGTTTGATTTTTGATAAAGAAGTGAAACAAAACCAACACTTTACGAATCTCTACAAGCATAATAAATAAATTCAACTATCATTCATATTGTGAATGTATACGGAGTAAAAGCGTGGAGTATAATAATTTACCAGCCAAACGCCTGAATGACCCTGGTGGCGAAGACAAGCCGCAAATTTTTCGGACTTTACGTAATATTGATCTCAATTTACTGACTATTTTTGAGGCAGTATATGTCCATAAGGGTATCGTTAACGCTGCGAAAATTCTTAATCTCACGCCATCAGCAATAAGCCAGTCCATTCAAAAGCTGCGCGCTATATTTCCCGACCCGTTATTTATCCGTAAGGGTCAGGGAGTGACGCCGACGGCCTACGCCACGCACCTCCATGAGTTCATCAGCCAGGGGCTGGAATCCATTCTGGGCGCGCTGGATTTAACCGGCAGCTACGATAAGCAGCGCACCATTACCATCGGCTGTTCCCCTTCCGTGGGCGTTCTGGTGATGCCTGCAATTTATCAGGCCGTGAAAGAGCATGCCCCGCAGCTTCTGCTGCGCAACGTGCCTCTCAGTGAGCCTGATATTCAGCTTGCCCAGTTCCAGACGGACCTGATTATTGAAAGCGGCAGCTTCAGTGCCAGAGCACTGGGGCAAAATGTGCTCTATGCGGATAATCTGGTTCTGGTGTGTCGCCAGCAGCATCCCGCGCTCAGCGAACCGCTGACCCTTGAAAACCTGCGCAACTATGACCACTCGTCTTTCATGACCGAAGGACAGGCGAATCATGCTCTGCGCCAGCGTATTGATGAAATTTTCCCGGAACGCCAGATCAGTTTCAGCAGTTACAATATGTTCACTACCGCATCCCTGATCGGCAGCAGCGATATGCTGTGCATTATGCCGGCACGTCTGTACAACCTGCTGCGCAAATGCTGGCCGCTGGAAAGTATCCCGCTCAGCCAGCTTAATGCGGAATCTGTCGAGATTTCACTGCATTACAACAAACTGAGTTTGCGCGATCCGGTCCTGGAAAACGTTATCCGCATTATCCGTCAGGCCTTCTGACCGCTTCATACAGCACAAGTCCCTGCTGCAGGCAGGGCAAAAGGCACAAAACAACAACTATTTTACAAATTGGCGACCTGGCAGGCTGCTTTAACGCCCCTTTCAATGATATACTGCCTGTCGTTCGTTCAAAAATAGTTGATAAATACAACATTCCCTTGAATTGAAACGCTTTCCTTCGATATTCGCAACTGGAACACGCACGCTATGAGTAAACCCATTGTGATGGAACGCGGTGTTAAATACCGCGATGCCGATAAAATGGCCCTTATCCCGGTTAAAAACGTGGCTACAGAGCGCGAGGCGCTGTTAAGAAAACCGGAATGGATGAAAATCAAACTTCCGGCCGACTCTTCGCGTATCCAGGGGATCAAAGCGGCGATGCGCAAAAATGGCCTTCACTCCGTCTGTGAAGAAGCCTCTTGCCCGAACCTTGCTGAATGTTTCAATCACGGTACCGCGACGTTTATGATTCTGGGTGCTATCTGTACCCGCCGCTGCCCGTTCTGCGACGTAGCCCATGGCCGTCCAGTTGCACCTGATGCTAACGAACCCCAAAAACTGGCGCAGACCATCGCTGATATGGCGCTGCGTTATGTGGTCATTACCTCCGTAGACCGTGACGATCTGCGTGATGGTGGTGCACAGCACTTCGCTGATTGTATTACGGCCATTCGCGAGAAAAGCCCGAACATCAAAATCGAGACGCTGGTGCCTGACTTCCGCGGCCGTATGGATCGTGCGCTGGATATTCTGACCGCCACGCCGCCAGACGTGTTTAACCACAACCTGGAGAACGTGCCGCGTCTTTACCGCCAGGTTCGTCCGGGTGCGGATTATAATTGGTCCCTGAAGCTGCTGGAGCGTTTTAAAGAAGCACATCCGCACATCCCGACCAAATCAGGTCTGATGGTAGGGCTGGGTGAAACCAATGAGGAAATCATCGAGGTAATGCGCGATCTTCGCCGCCACGGTGTAACTATGCTCACCCTGGGCCAGTATCTGCAGCCAAGCCGTCACCACCTGCCGGTACAGCGCTACGTCAGCCCGGACGAGTTTGATGAGATGAAAGCCGAAGCGATGGCGATGGGCTTTACCCACGCGGCGTGCGGCCCGTTTGTTCGCTCTTCATACCATGCGGACATGCAGGCGAAAGGCGAAGAAGTAAAATAATGCTGTAATATTCATTTACAGTAATACAAAAAAACCGGCCTCATGAGCCGGTTTTTTTTCGCATGCCCTCAGGCATGGCTGTCACTCTTTGTGAGAAAGCTTGTCTGCCGGGATGTCGTCCTCGGCGCTTTTCTTCGCAGCCGCGTCATCGTCGTTCATCGCTTTCTTAAAGCCTTTGATGGCAGCCCCCAGGTCACCACCCAGCGTGCGTAACTTCTTGGTACCAAACAGCAGGACGACCAGTGCGGCAACCACCAGCAGTTTGGTAATACTAATCTCACCCATAGATACCTTCTTTACTTAAAACAGGCTGCATACAGCGCCAAAACCTGAATCTATTAACGGTCATTTAGCGCGTGCACACAATAGCAATCTGTAACAAGGTGAATCAAGCGTTGTTGAAAAAAACATCACAATAATTGCGGTGGCGCAAACCGACGATTGCGAAGAACAGGTAATTGCTGACGTGCAAGCGCGATTCTGTCTACGTTTATCTCCGCCACCAGCAACTCGGGGGTTTCAGCGGCGGCGGCGATCGTCACCCCAAGCGGATCCACCACCCTGCTTTGCCCGATATTTTTCGTGCCGCATTCGCCTGCTGCAACCACATAGCAGGTCGTATCCAGCGCGCGCGCCGCAAGCAGCGTCGCCCAGTGATGCTCCTTCAACGGTCCTTTGACCCACGCGGCAGGCAATACCAGAACGTCCGCGCCCTGTAACGCCAGATGGAGCGCCAGCTCCGGAAAACGCAGGTCGTAGCAGGTCATCAACCCAATCTTTACTCCGTCAATCTCCAGCAGCGGGGGAATACGGTCTCCCGGGTCAACCCGCCGGGACTCCTGAACGCTGAAGGCATCATAGAGATGCAGCTTGGCGTAATGTGCGACAATCTTCCCGTCACGAATCGCCACCAGCGTATTGACCGCACGATCCTGTGTTGAGGGAACATGCACGGTCAGAATGGTGGTCATCTCGTTACCAGCACTCTGCGCCAGTAAATGCTGTAAAAAACCGCCGTCCAGCGGCTGGGCCGACTTCACCGACAGATCCGGGTCATTATCATCACGGGCCAGCAAGGCCTCCGGGAGCACCAGCAGCGACGCGCCTTTTTGCTGTGCCTGCGCCATCAGATTGACGCAAGCGATCGCGTTCTCGTGCCAGCGAGGCGTGACCGCAAATTGTCCTACCGCAACATACATATTTGTCCCCTCATCATAAACGGCGTTAAACTCGCTTCTCTTACACATCAAATAGCAGGTATTAAGCGTGTTACAACTACTTTTAGCCGTTTTTATTGGTGGGGGAACGGGTAGCGTTGCGCGATGGTTTCTGAGTATGCGGTTTAACCCGCTGCATCAGGCGATTCCTATGGGGACGCTTGCCGCGAACCTGATTGGCGCCTTTATCATAGGCATGGGACTGGCCTGGTTTAACCGCATGACGCACATCGACCCAATGTGGAAGGTATTGATTACGACAGGTTTCTGCGGCGGCTTAACCACCTTCTCCACCTTCTCTGCAGAAGTGGTGTTTCTCTTTCAGGAAGGTCGTATCGGCTGGGCGCTGGTGAACATCGCCATTAACATGCTGGGCTCCTTTGCGATGACGGGGATCGCATTTTGGCTATTTTCCACTGCAAGTCAGCACTAACAGCCGGCGCGTTAATGTTGGCTTAATTTTTCTCTGTCACTCTGAGTGCAATACTGAACGAGGGTGACAGAATGAAACAGAGTCTGATGAGCGCAGGAATGGTGTTGTTGAGCGTGCTGATCGTGGCCAGCTTCCTGAAAATGTATCTGCTTGGCTGATTCAAAACGAAAAAAACCCGCTCAGTGAGCGGGTTTTGAAATTCTTGCTGACGCGTCTGAATTACAGAGCGATTACGTTAGCAGCAGAAGGGCCTTTGGCACCGTTAGTGATTTCGAACTCTACACGCTGACCTTCAGCCAGAGTTTTGAAACCATTAGACTGGATTGCAGAGAAGTGTACGAACACGTCTTTGCTGCCATCTTCAGGAGTAATGAAACCGAATCCTTTGGACTCATTAAACCACTTAACGTTACCTTTAATCTTAGACATCAAAATTACCTTTACATTAAAAAACGACACAAATGCTGTGTCGGTTACCAGTACATCAATTGTGGGACCTTTTGTCCAGCGGATCTTTGATAAAAAGTGACTAAAGTCGCGTTAATTTTCACTGGCAGATTTTTATCGTTTATGAATCAACGCCTGCGCGTTTTTTCACCAACATGTAAAGTTTTTTCAGTTAAAACTGAAAACGCATCCAGGCGAAGTAAACGTTACCGTTGTTGTACGTACCGGGAATGTAGGTCATCTGGAACGTTGCCGGCCCATAGCCAATAGAGGCCAGCGGCAGCAGCACCGGGATCGGAATGTAGTTCCAGTTGTCACGTGCAGTGACCCCGGCGGTATAGCCCAAACCGACGTGGAAGTTCTCGTCTGCTAACGGGCGCCAGGTTTTCTCCCAACCATAACCGCCAATCGGTTCCCATTTATTAAACGAGTCCTTAAAGGCCATCAGATAGATGCCGTGCCAGTTGCCCTTTTCATCCCAGCGCGACTGACCAAACCCCGCCCCCCAGGGACGCTCGTTGTATTTATCGGTTTTCTCTTTGTCATAAGCAAAGCGCGCATGCCACGTTATTGCCGGAACATAGAGATCATAATGTTCTGGTGCCGACCATGTCTGGGAAACATTATCCGTAAAGGTTGAGAACCAGCCTTTATCCGTCGCGTTGTCCGCTGCCTGTGCAACAGAAGAAAACGTTAACTGCCCAAAAATAAACAACAAAATAGAGAAAAAAGTATTACGTACGATCACAATGCAATTACCATTCTTAGTATTCGAGGCAAAGTTTACCATAAAATAGTTGAACCAGAACTTAACGGCATCGCTGTTATTCCTAATTATCCGGCCTTTTTTCGGGAATATTCTTAATTAAACCTGTCGGGAACGTTCGAATAAGCCCATATTACGTAGGCTTTTTACCTCTTTAACTTTTTAATCAACAACATACTAAACTACACAGGTTATTAACATTTTGTTATCATTATAAAGACATCCTGCGCGATGTCTGACGGTCAAGCCTCTCATGACATAAATGTATGGGCCATGGCAAAATGCGGTTGTTCCGTTCTCTAGTCGTCTGTTTATTGATTTTAATCAGCAAGAACGGGCCATTTATTCGGCACATTTTCATCCTTCTTATTTTATTGATTTTTTTGTGCTCCAGTGCAGCAAAGATACAGGGGAAATCATGCTTACGTTTATCGAACTCCTTATTGGGGTCGTCGTCATTGTCGGTGTCGCACGCTACATCATTAAAGGCTACTCGGCCACGGGCGTATTATTTGTTGGCGGTTTAACACTGCTGATTATCAGCGCCATAATGGGGCATCAGGTATTACCAGCCAGCGCAACCAGTACGGGTTACACCGCTACTGATATTGTTGAATACATTAAGATATTACTCATGAGCCGCGGCGGCGACCTGGGTATGATGATCATGATGCTGTGCGGCTTTGCCGCCTACATGACCCATATCGGTGCCAACGACATGGTCGTTAAACTTGCCTCAAAACCCCTGCAGTACATCAACTCGCCCTATCTGCTGATGGTCGCCGCCTATTTCCTCGCCTGCCTGATGTCGCTGGCCGTGTCGTCGGCTACCGGACTTGGCGTACTGCTCATGGCCACACTGTTCCCGGTCATGGTCAATGTCGGTATCAGCCGTGGCGCGGCAGCGGCAATTTGCGCGTCACCGGCAGCGATAATTCTCTCCCCGACTTCAGGTGATGTAGTACTGGCAGCAAAGGCAGCGGAAATGTCACTCATCGACTTCGCTTTTAAAACCACGTTGCCGATCTCTATTGTCGCCATTGTGGGAATGGGTATCGCGCATTTCTTCTGGCAGCGCTATCTGGATAAGAAAGAGAACATCAGCCACGAAATGATGGATGTGAGTGAAATCACCACCACCGCACCCGCGTTTTATGCCATTCTGCCCTTCACGCCGATTATCGGGGTACTGATTTTTGACGGCAAATGGGGTCCGCAACTGCACATCATCACCATTCTGGTGATCTGTATGCTGCTGGCCGCCATGCTGGAATTTGTGCGCGGTTTTAACACGCAAAACGTCTTCTCCGGTCTGGAAGTGGCGTATCGCGGTATGGCGGATGCCTTTGCCGGGGTGGTGATGCTACTGGTTGCGGCAGGCGTCTTTGCCCAGGGGCTGAGCACAATTGGCTTTATCCAGAGCCTGATCTCCATCGCCACCTCGTTCGGCTCGGCCAGTATTATCCTGATGCTGGTTCTGGTGGTGCTCACCATGCTGGCGGCCATGACCACCGGCTCCGGTAACGCGCCCTTCTACGCTTTTGTGGAGATGATCCCCAAACTGGCTCACTCCTCCGGTATTAACCCGGCGTACCTCTCCATTCCCATGCTGCAGGCGTCAAACCTGGGCCGTACTATCTCCCCGGTGTCGGGCGTGGTCGTCGCCGTTGCCGGGATGGCAAAAATCTCGCCATTCGAAGTGGTCAAACGCACCTCAGTGCCGGTGATTGTTGGGCTGATTATCGTGATTATCGCCACCGAAGTGCTGGTTCCCGGCGCAGCCTAAGCTAAATTACGGCTATCCAGAAAGCGCCTGCGGGCGCTTTTTGTGCTTTAATAACTTCCAGAAATTTATTGTGCTCATTCGATCAGGAAATCATATGTTCAGGAAGGATATCGTTATCCCGTCTGGCGCATTCGCGCTTGCTCTTTGTGTTTTCTCCGCACAGGCCGAACCGCTCAAGGCAACACAGTATGGCGATTTCGATCGTTATGTGCTGGCGCTGTCCTGGCAAACCGGGTTTTGTCAGAGCATGGTCGAGCGCAACCGTAATGAACCAGACGAGTGTCGCCTGCAAAAAGAGACCGACAATAAAGTCGATTTTCTGACCGTTCACGGACTCTGGCCAGGCCTGCCGAAATCGATTGCCGCCCGCGGCGTGGATGAACGTCGATGGATGCGCTTTGGCTGCGCCACGCGCCCAATCCCAAACCTGCCGGAAGCGAAGGCCAGCCGCAAATGTGCCGCCGCCGAAACCGGACTGTCGCTGTCCGGTGCCGCAAAGCTTAACAGCGTGATGCCGGGCGCAGGCGGTAATTCCTGCCTGGAGCGTTACGAGTATGCCAAACATGGCGTCTGCTTTGGTTTTGATCCCGATGCCTATTTCGGCACGATGGTGCGGATGAATCAGGAAGTAAAAAGCAGCGCTGTCGGTCAATTCCTCGCCGATAACTACGGGAAAACCGTCAACCGTAGCGACTTTGACCGCGCCGTTGCCAAAAGCTGGGGCAAGGAAAACGTCAAAGCGTTCAAGCTCACCTGCAATGGCAATCCGGCGTATCTGACCGAAATGCAGATTTCACTCAAGGCAGCGACCATTAATAACCCGCTGTCTGCGACGTCATTTGCCCCGCAGCCACATCCGGGTAACTGCGGTAAACAATTCGTGGTAGATAAGGCCGGTTACTGACCCGCACCCGGGCGAACCATATCAAACCGGTTTTCATCACTGATGCCATAGTACGCCGTCGGCCCACCCGCACGCAGGATGGGCTGCGCTTTCGCCGTCTGGTAGATCCCCTCTTCCAGCAGTGATTCGGCAATATGGATACCGACCACTTCCCCCAGCACCAGCCAGGTATCAACCGGCGTACCGTCGGCGCCGGTCAGCTGAATGCACTGCGACAGGCGACACTCAAAATTCACCGGGCTCTCCGCCACGCGCGGCGCCTTAACAAGCTGGCTCGCCGCCGGCGTCAATCCGGAAAAGGTAAACTCATCCCGGTCGTGCGGAAGCATCGCGGACGTTTGGTTCATCGCTTCAGCCAGTTCGCGCGTGGCCAGGTTCCAGACAAATTCCCCGTTTCGGTAATATTACGCACGCTGTCCTTCCAGCCGTTGCTGGAAAAACCAATGATAGGCGGACGATAGTTAAAGCAGTTAAAGAAGCTGTACGGTGCGAGGTTCAACTGACCGGCCTTATCAGATGAGGAGATCCAGCCGATAGGACGTGGGCCAATAATGGCATTCAGCGGGTCATGCGGCAGGCCGTGCCCCTGAGACGGTTGATAGAAGTACATAGTGCTCTCTCGTTGGTGGGCATGGCGCTTCGCACCAGACCCCGGTTCAGAACGCTCAGCGTAACGCAATCCAGCGGAAAGGGAGACTGAATAAATTTCAACGAAAATTCATATGGACCATGAATGTGACCTTCATCACTTCAAACTTATGCGCTCAGCCAGTATCATCGGGAGAGTTAAACCCTCGCTGCCAGACGGCGAGGGTTTTCTTTTGGATCAGTTTCTGCGTAACACGCAGCATTAACGACATGGAGTAAAAATGTCCAGACCAACCATTATCATTAACGAGCTCGACGCAGAACGTATCGACAGACTGCTGGAAAAAGCAGAATTTGCCTCACTGCCGGTGGCAGACGCCCTGAATGAGGAGCTCGACCGGGCACAAATGTGCACGCCTGAGTCAATGCCCCATGACGTGGTCACCATGAACAGCCAGGTAAAATTCCGCAACCTGACCACCGGTGAAGAGCTGACCCGCACGCTGGTTTACCCGGCGCAGATGACGGACAGCAGCACTCAGCTTTCTGTCCTCGCACCGGTAGGGGCCGCACTGCTGGGGCTGCGCACGGGGGATACCATCCACTGGGAATTACCGGGCGGCGCCTCAACCCATCTGGAAGTCCTGGCGTTACTCTACCAGCCAGAAGCGGCGGGCGATTACCTGCGTTAACCCCTTCTGAACAAGCGCGCCCCGCGTTGCACAGAGGATGCAGTCGCATCCTCTTTCCGCCAATTCACCCTAATTTCCTATATCGCGCAAAATGGCCTTAATCCACGCTTAATCTGTTTTGGTGCCGCGGGGACGGTCATGAGTGAGATAGGGGTTATCACGCTTATTTTTCTCATTTTTGTGGCGATTATCGTCACGGCGGTGCTTTATCTGGAGCGCCACTGGTAGATGAGTCACCTCACACCACCCCACCCGGAAAGGCATTTACCAGCCCTTTAACCTGCTGTTCCGCCGCCTCGGGCGTTTCGGCGCCAGGAACCAGGATCACCTTCCGGCACTCCTCCTCCCGTTTTTCGAAAATTTTATAGGCGCGTTCCGCATCCGCAAGGGGGAGATAATGGGTGACGATCTCTTCCGGCGTAAGCAGCCCTTTTTCGATCAGCGGTAACAGTTCGCCCAGCCAGGCGTGAACGTGCGTCTGGCCCATCTTAAACGTCAGCCCCTTATCGAAGGCATCGCCAAACAGGAAGCCATGAATAAACCCGGCGTACACGCCAGGTACGCTGACCACCCCGCCACGGCGAACGGCCGCAATACACTGACGCAACGCTTTCCCGCTGCTGCCTTCAATTTTAAGATTGCTGAGGATCGTTTCCGTGGTGCTGCCTTTCGCTTCGAATCCTACCGCATCAATCACGGCATCAACCCCACGCTGGCCGGCGGTCTGCTCGATGATTTTTTCCGCGGCATCATTATCTTCATCAAAATTGATGGGGATGGCACCGTAACGCGCCTCGGCAAATCGCAACCGATACGGGTGGTGATCGATAACAAAGATCTGCTCGGCCCCTAATAGCCGTGCGCAGGCAATGGTCAGTAGCCCCACCGGCCCGGCACCGTAAACCGCCACGCTTGAGCCTTTTTCAATCTGCGCATTTTTTGCCGCCTGCCAGGCCGTGGGCAAAATATCCGACAGGAACAGCGCCTTATCATCAGAAAGAAGTTGCGGGACTTTAAACGGCCCGACGTTACCTTTCGGCACGCGCACGTATTCCGCCTGTCCCCCCGGCACGCCGCCGTAGAGATGGCTATAGCCAAACAGCGCTGCCGGCGCGGGGATTTGCTTTTTGTTCAGAGCCGCACCCTGTCCGGCATTGGTATTCTCACAGGCCGCGTACTGCTGCAAACGACAAAAGAAACAATCTCCGCAGGCGATGACAAAAGGGATCACCACGCGATCGCCCTTCTGCAGCTGCTTCACCTCTGAGCCGCACTCAACAATTTCACCCATGAATTCGTGACCAAAAATATCGCCGTGCTGCACCTTCGGGATCTTGCCACGGTAGAGATGCAAATCGGAGCCGCAGATCGCCGTGGCCGTAACGCGCAGGATGATATCGTCGGGCTGTTCAATGATGGGGTCAGGGACATTCTCGACGCGAACATGGTGCGGACCGTGATACGTAAGTGCTTTCATGCGACCTCCGAAAGGTTCCAGGTAAGTGTATAAGGGTAGCTACCCCTGAAGGTCTGCCCGGGAATAGAGGCCTTTTGAGATTTTTCCTGGCGAGATAAGAAAACTGACGAGGCGCTTACAGAAACCATGACTATTTTGTGGTTGAATGAGTTCAGCGTTTATAAACAAGGAGAAACGGGTATGTATCAGAGAATCATTATGCCGGTTGATGTTTTTGAGATGGAGCTGAGCGACAAGGCCGTACGCCATGCCGAGTTCCTGGCGCAGCAGGACGGTGTAATCCATCTGTTGCACGTGCTGCCAGGCTCCGCCAGCCTGAGCCTTCACCGCTTCGCCGCCGATGTGCGTCGCTTTGAGGAGCATTTGCAGCACGAGGCGGAAACGCGCCTGCAAACCATGGTTGGCCATTTCAGCATCGACCCTTCACGCATCAAAACGCACGTCCGGTTTGGCAGCGTGCGTGATGCGGTAAACGAACTGGCAAACGAACTGAAAGCTGACGTGGTGGTCATCGGTTCGCGTAACCCGTCCATCACCACGCATCTGCTCGGGTCGAACGCCTCCAGCGTGATCCGCCACACGCACATTCCGGTGATGGTTGTCAGATAAAAAAAGAGGCCACCTTCCGGTGGCCTCTTGCTATTGCAGGTGTCGTCTTACTTTTTTATGCGGTTTTGGTGCGAATCAGATAGTCGAATGAACTCAGGGACGCCTTCGCACCTTCGCCAGTGGCGATGATGATCTGTTTATAAGGCACTGTGGTACAGTCGCCGGCCGCAAATACGCCCTTCACGCTGGTCTCACACTTCGCATCAATAATGATTTCGCCCATACGGTTGCGCTCAATCGCCCCTTCCAGCCAGGTGGTGTTTGGCAGCAGGCCAATCTGCACGAAGATCCCCGAAAGCGCTACGCTGTGGACATCGCCACTCACGCGGTCGCGGTATTCCAGACCGGTTACCTTGCTGCCGTCACCTTTCACTTCCGTGGTCTGCGCGTTCAGGATGATGTCGACGTTTTTCAGGCTGCGTACTTTGTCCTGCAGAACCTGGTCGGCTTTCATCTCCGGGGCAAACTCCAGCAGGGTAACGTGTTCCACAATACCCGCCAGGTCGATAGCCGCTTCCACGCCGGAGTTACCGCCGCCGATCACCGCCACGCGTTTCCCTTTGAACAGCGGACCATCGCAGTGCGGGCAGTAGGTCACGCCCTTAGTGCGATACTGATCTTCGCCCGGGACGTTCATGTTGCGCCATTTCGCGCCGGTAGCAATGATAATGCTGCGCGCTTTCAGCACCGCGCCGGAGGCGGTTTCAATCTGATGCAAGCCACCTTCAACCGCGGCCGGAACCAGCTTGCTGGCGCTCTGGCTGTCGATCACATCCACGGCGTAATCATTGACGTGCGCTTTCAGTGCCCCGGCCAGTTTCTGACCTTCGGTTTTCGGTACTGAGATATAGTTTTCAATGTCCACGGTATCCAGTACCTGACCACCAAAACGTTCGCCCATCAGGCCGGTACGGATCCCTTTACGTGCGGAGTACACCGCCGCCGCCGCGCCCGCCGGGCCAGAACCGACAATCAGGACATCATACGCATCACGCGTGTTCAGCTCTTCGGCAGCCCGTTTTTCGGCACCGGTATCCACTTTGGCGACAATTTCCGTCAGGGTCATACGCCCCTGGCCAAACTCCTGCCCATTCAGGAACACTGCCGGAACACCCATCACGTTGCGATCGGTGATTTCGTTCTGGAAGGTACCCCCGTCAATAGCCGTGTGTTTGATGCGCGGGTTCAGAACCGACATCAGGTTCAGCGCCTGCACCACGTCCGGGCAGTTGTGGCAGGAGAGTGAGTAATAGGTCTCAAACTCAAAATCGCCGTCGATATCGCGGATCTGCTCCAGCAGCGCCTGTGCTTCTTTCGACGGATGGCCGCCGGTCCACAGCAGCGCGAGCACCAGCGAGGTAAATTCATGCCCCAGCGGGGAACCGGCAAAGCGCGGCCCTTGATCAGAGCCTGGGTTGGTTATCAGGAAAGAAGGCTTACGGACAGCCAGGGAATTGTCTTCTTTGAACGTCACTTTTGGCGACAGTTCAGCGATCTCTGCCAGCAGTTCCTTGATTTCTGCCGATTTCGCGCTGTCGTCCAGCGTGGCAATCAGCTCAACAGGTTTGGTCAGTTTCTCAAGGTAGGCCTTGAGCTGGGTTTTCATCGTAGTGTCGAGCATTATTCTTCCCTCTCTTAAAACGTCATCATGCAAGCAGCCTTTCTGCGGGCGGCCTGAATGCAACTTGCATCATGGTGCTGGAATGAAATGGGCGCGGGTGCGCCCATTGATTGCCGGGTGGCACTTCGTTTACCCGGCCTACGATACTGCAGGCCTGTGCAAGCGCAGCGCCGCCAGGCTTTACAGATTTAGATCTTGCCGACCAGGTCCAGAGATGGCGCCAGAGTCGCTTCGCCTTCTTTCCATTTCGCCGGGCAGACTTCGCCTGGGTGAGAAGCAACATATTGAGCCGCTTTCACTTTACGCAGCAGGTCAGAAGCATCACGGCCGATACCTTCAGCGGTAACTTCGATAGCCTGGATAATGCCCTGCGGGTCAACAACGAAGGTCGCGCGGTCAGCCAGGCCTTCATCTTCACGCATGTTGTCGAAGTTACGGGTCAGGGCGCCAGTCGGGTCACCGATCATCGCGTATTTGATTTTGGCGATGGTTTCAGAGCTGCTGTGCCATGCTTTGTGGGTGAAGTGGGTGTCGGTAGACACTGAGTAGACATCTACGCCCAGCTTCTGCAGTTCGTCGTAGTGATCTGCCACGTCACCCAGTTCAGTCGGGCAAACGAAGGTGAAGTCAGCAGGATAGAAGAAGAACACGCTCCAGCGGCCTTCGGTATCTTTTTCAGTGACTTCAATGAACTCACCGTTTTTGAACGCCTGGTTTTTGAAAGGTTTAATTTTGGTATTAATCAAAGACATCTGTACTTCCTCCGTGTTTTCGTTGAGATGTAAGGTAACCAACTTTATCCATCGGGGCTAATGCGTATGCTTTATCAAATCAATCAGCCAAACCTAACAACCCAATCAAGACAACGTTAAGAACTGAATAAACAAAAGCCCGAAAGTAAAAAGGCCGCCCTGGTGGGCGGCCCTGATACCTGAACTTTCCACAGGAACTTTCAGTGCCAGTTACACTGGCGTTGCGTTGCGCTCTACTTACCTTTATATCAGGATCGTAACAGCCTCCTGATTACAGCACCCGTACAGACCCAGAGCAATGCGCGAAAGGGGTAATCGTATCTATGGCTGTGATAGGTTTTACCAAACGGCCTTTTTCACGCACGCCCCTCTTATCCGGCGTGAAAAATAGAAATGAGTGATATTTACTTGTCGATATATAAACGACACTATTTTTATTCAATTTTATCTGCGTTTTTAAAGATAAAAATATCTTCATCATAATTGAAGTTCTATTTCATTAATCTACGTTCGTGATATATTAAGTTCGCATTGAATAACAATTAAGTTAGTTAACTATCACGGATGGTAAATAGTTAACTTAGTTCTATAGTTATCATTGATGTGATAACGCAACGCAGCTCACTCAGGATGAAACATGGCAAACCTTTACGACCTTAAAAAATTCGATCTCAACCTGCTGGTCATTTTCGAATGTATCTACCAGCATCTTAGCATCAGCAAGGCAGCAGAAACGCTGTACATTACTCCGTCAGCCGTCAGTCAATCGCTGCAGCGACTGCGTAACCAGCTCAACGATCCGCTTTTTATCCGTTCGGGGAAAGGAATTACGCCCACCACGGTGGGTGTCAATCTTCACCATCATCTTGAGCAAAACCTCAATCAGCTTGAGCAGACAATCAACATTATGAATGCGTCTGCACTTAAAAAGAATTTTATCGTCTACAGTCCGCAAATCCTGACGACGGAAAACCTGATTACCCCGCTTAAACTCTTGATGAGACATCATAACTACGAGATAGAGCTTCACGATATGCTGCTGACTGCTGATTCCGCAGAAGACTTGCTGGCGTACCGGAAAGCGGATCTTATTTTTTCTATGGCGCCGGTTAACAACCGTTCCATGGTGTGTGTCCCTTATGCAAGCTATTCGATGGTTATGGTATGCAGTCAGGATCACCCGCGCATGAAGGACGTTGTGACGATGGAGGAACTTCAGGAAGAGAAATTTACGATTTTCCTCAGCGAGGAAGCTGGCGTGAAGAACTACCAGTCACAAGTGGCGAAGGTGCATGCTGAGAAAAACATTGGTTTCCGTTGCGATTCCGTATACACGATCCTCGCCATGATTAGCGCCTCGCATCTCATTGGTTATTTGCCCGAAGTATTATTTGAAAAATACAAAGACGTAATGCGGCTCAAAAGATTGCACGCCCCCATCATGCTTCCCCCTGTG
This sequence comes from Enterobacter sp. K16B, assembly GCF_020216105.1. NCBI lineage: Bacteria > Pseudomonadati > Pseudomonadota > Gammaproteobacteria > Enterobacterales > Enterobacteriaceae > Enterobacter > Enterobacter sp. K16B. The sequence continues at coordinate 9,268 of NZ_JAIWJZ010000088.1, read as the reverse complement.
GATGTGTTCATGATTTATAACCGCTCTGCCCTTAACAGCTCGATTTTCTCGACCTTTATTGGACAAGTTGCGGAAATTTAAACACCTCGGGCTGGGGTTCACACAGCCCTTTTTCTTTTATAAACAGATAATCCTCATTTATAGATAATAAAAACTTTTCTCTTTTTCATTTACCTGCTCCTGTTTTTCACTACTATTATCCTCACACCTTAATTGACACCCATCCGGTATTTATATCCAGGGAGAAGATTGGTTATGTCAATGTATAAGTATCCGCTCAATCAAAATGTCCTGGAGGCTGCGGAGGACCGCATAACATGGACGCTTGAGAATCTACCCAGAGTTTGTGTTTCATTTTCAGGTGGGAAAGATTCCACCATTATGCTGCATTTAACGGCCCGCCAGGCCCGCAAAATGGGGAGAAAAATTCATCTGCTTTTTATCGACTGGGAAGCGCAGTTTACCTATACCATTCAGCATGTAAATAATATGCTCGCGCAATACGCCGACGTGATTGAACAATACTGGTGGGTTGCGCTCCCCCTCACCACGCAAAATGCTCTGACACAATTCGAGCCAGAATGGCAATGCTGGGAGCCAGGGAAACAGTGGGTGCGCCAGCCGCCTGCAGAGGCGATTACCGATCCGGCTTACTTCGATTTCTACCAGCCTGGCATGACGTTTGAAGCCTTTGTCCGCGCCTTTTCCGACTGGTATGCCCAACGACGCCCGGCGGCAATGATGGTCGGTATTCGCGCCGATGAATCCTACAACCGTTTTTTGACCATCGCCAATGCGCGAAAGCAGCGTTTTGCCGATGACAAACCCTGGACCACCGTCGCCCCTGGCGGCCACGCCTGGTATATCTATCCGCTTTATGACTGGAAAACCGCTGATATCTGGACATGGTTTGCCAAAACGGGCGGATGCTATAACCCGCTTTACGACCTGATGTTCCAGGCGGGCGTCCCCCCGCGCTATATGCGCATCTGTGAACCCTTCGGCCCCGAGCAGCGCCAGGGGTTGTGGCTCTATCACGTCGTGGAGCCCGAGCGCTGGGCGGCGATGTGCGAGCGTGTGGCGGGCGTTCACTGCGGTGGCGTCTATGCCGGGCAGGACAATCATTTTTATGGCCACCGCAAAATTCTGAAACCCGACGCGCTCAGCTGGCGTGAATACGCCCTGCTGCTGCTCGACAGCATGCCGCAAATGACGGCGGAACATTACCGCAATAAAATCGCGATTTATTTGCACTGGTATCAGAAGAGAGGCATGGCCGATATTCCCGACACGCAGGAAGGCGATATCGGGGCGAAAGATATTCCGTCCTGGCGACGCGTGTGTAAGGTATTACTCAATAATGACTACTGGTGTCGGGCGCTTTCATTCAGTCCTAATAAACCAAAGCATTATCAGCGTTACAGCGAACGGATAAAGTCAAAACGCAAGGAGTGGGGAATATTATGCAGCAACGATTGATTCAGGAAATTAAACGTTATCTTCAGTCTCTTCCCGAAGACCAACGCATTGAAGCCATCAACGCCTTTCGTCAGGCCATTCATGAAAATAGCCCTTTCCGTGAGCAGCCTGTCGACTGCGTGCTGTGGATTAAACAGGACGATATCACCGCGAACGATTACAACCCCAATAACGTCGCGCCGCCGGAAAAACGGCTGCTCTGCAAATCACTGGAGCTGGACGGTTTCACCCAGCCCATTGTGGTAACGGAAAGCGGTACTCAACATTATGAAATCGTCGACGGCTTTCACCGCCACGAAATGGGTTCGAACCGGGCGGTGTTAAAACGCCAGCTTAAAGGCTACCTGCCCGTCACCTTTCTGCGTAAAGAACGGCAGAAAAAGTTCGACCGGATGGCGGCCACCATTCGCCATAATCGTGCCCGGGGTCGTCACCAGATTAGTGCGATGTCCGACATCGTCCGCGAGCTGGCCCAGCTTGGCTGGGATGACGAGAAAATCAGTCAGGAACTGGGGATGGACAACGACGAGGTCCTGCGCCTCAGACAAATCAACGGCCTGCTGGAACTCTTTGCAGACCGTCGATACTCCGAAGCCTGGACGGTAAAATAATCAGAGCGCGTTTAGACGTTCTGCCGCCGCCAGCAGCGTCGATTCCTGTTTCGCAAAGCAGAGACGGATCAGCTTATGCGGGAAGGGATCGGCGCAAAATACCGATAACGGGATCGCCGCCACGCCCACCTCTTTGGTCAGCCACTGGCAGAAGCTGACGTCATCCAGATCGGAAACCGCGCTGTAGTCAGCCAGCAGGAAGTAAGTCCCTTCCGAAGGCAAAATCTCCAGACGGCTTTTACTGAGCGCTGAGACAAACAGATCCCGACGTTCGCGGTAAAAATGCGGTAATTCGCGATAATGTCCAGGTTCAGCGCGCAGCATATCGGCCAGCGCCAGCTGGGCTGGCGTATTCACGGCAAACGTCAGGTACTGGTGCACTTTGCGCAGCTCCGCGCTAATGGCGGCCGGCGCGATGCAGTAGCCCACTTTCCAGCCGGTCATATGATAGGTTTTACCGAATGACGACACGGCGATAGCCCGCTCGCGAAGCTGCGGATGGGCCAGCACGCTGGCGTGCCCTTCCTCTGCAAAGCAGATGTGCTCATACACTTCATCGCTTAGAACATAAATCTCGCGTTCAGCGATAGCCTGCCACAGCGCGGCGAAATCGGCCTTCTGCCACACGGTCGCCGAGGGATTATGCGGCGTATTCAGGATCACCAGGCGGGTTTTGTCACTCAACAGCGCAGCGAACGCCTGCCAGTCAGGACGGAAATGCGGTGGCTGTAACGCCACCCGTTTTACCACGCCGCCGGAGAGTTCAACCGCCGGCGCGTAGCTGTCGTAGCTTGGGTCAAAGCAGATCACCTCATCGCCGGTGCGGACCAGCGCCGTGATCGCCGCATACAGCGCTTCGGTAGCCCCTGCCGTCACCGTGATGTCAGTATTTGCATCAGGCTTATGGCCATATAGCTCAGCCGTTTTGTCCGCAATGGCCTCCCGCAGCGCCTGCACGCCGGTCATCGGCGCGTACTGATTCGCCCCCTGTGCGACGTGGTACGCCAGGCGCGCCTGCAAATATGACGGTCCGTCAAAATCCGGGAACCCCTGCGAAAGGTTAATCGCATTGTGCTGCTGCGCCAGGGCGCTCATCTGCGTAAAGATGGTTGTCCCCAGTTGAGGAAGCTTACTCTGCGGAATCAATGCGTTAGTGCTCATTGTGTTGTGCCTGCTTGTAATACTTATGTTGCCGCCACTATAACACGATGTTAGTCTTTGGCAATCAAGACGCTTAGACGTCTATATGCTATTCATATTCCTGTCCGGGAGGATACAAGGCAATGACAGACAACCCGCAACTCACCTCTCTGGTCGACGCCTGCCGCTGGATCGGGGCCAAAGGCTGGGCGCCTGCCACCGGCGGCAATATGTCGGTGCGTCAGGACGAACATCTGTGCTGGCTCAGTGAATCCGGAAAAGACAAAGGCAGCCTCACAACAGAGGATTTTTTGCAGGTGGAGATCGCCACCAACCGCGCGCCATCTGGCCGCAAGCCCTCGGCGGAGACCGGGCTGCACACCCTGATCTATCGTCTGTTCCCGGAAGCCAACGCCGTGCTGCATGTTCACACGGTTAACGCCACGGTGCTGTCGCGTCTGGTGAAAGAAGCTGAGCTCAACATCAGCGGCTTCGAGATGCAAAAATCCCTCACCGGGCAAACCAGCCATCTGGATACGGTGGCCATTCCGGTGTTTGACAACGATCAGGATATCGACGCCCTCGCCTCGCGAATCGCCCATTACGCACAGGAACGCCCGCTTAATTATGGTTTTCTTCTGCGCGGTCATGGCTTAACCTGCTGGGGACGCGATGTGGCCGAGGCCCGCCGTCATCTTGAAGGGTTAGAATTCTTATTTGAATGCGAAATGCGTTTACGACAACTGGAGAAGGTATGATTCGCGCAATTGTGACGGATATTGAAGGCACCACCAGCGATATCCGTTTTGTCCATGATGTTTTGTTCCCCTATGCGCGTGAGCGTCTGGCGGCCTTCGTCACCGCTCAGCAGTACGCCGAGCCGGTCAAATCCATTCTGGACAACCTGCGCGATGAAATTGACGCGCCGCACGCCAGCGTCAGCACTCTTATCGACACCCTGTTTACCTTTATGGATGAAGACCGCAAATCGACGGCGCTGAAGGCACTGCAGGGGATTATCTGGCACGACGGATACGTCAATGGCGACTTTACCGGCCATCTCTACCCGGACGTGCTCCCTGCGCTGGAAAAATGGAAAGCGCAAGGGATTGATCTCTATGTTTATTCCTCTGGCTCCGTCGCAGCGCAAAAACTGTTATTTGGCTACAGCGACGAAGGTGATATTACTCATCTGTTCAGCGGCTATTTTGATACCCATATCGGCGCCAAGCGTGAAGTACAGTCTTATCAGAACATTGCGGCGCAAACGGGCATCTCGCCATCGCAGATCCTGTTCCTGTCAGATATTCATCAGGAGCTGGACGCGGCTGAACAGGCAGGTTTTCGCACCCTGCAGCTGATTCGCGGTGATGATGACGGCGCAAGCCACCATCATCAGGTTCACCAGTTTGACGAGATTAACCCGGAGCAGATCCCTTCATGAGCGCATTAACGATTTACTCTGATAAAGACGCCAGTAAGCATCAGTGGCACAGCACCGACGCGGACGAAATTGCCCAACAGCTCAACGCCAAAGGCGTGCGCTTTGAACGCTGGGCGGCCGATCGGGATTTAGGACAGGACCCCACGCCTGAAGCCGTGATCGAAGCTTATCAGCATGCGATCGATAAGCTGGTGGCGGAGAAGGGTTACCAGAGCTGGGATGTGATCAGCCTGCGCGCCGACAACCCGCAGAAAGAGGCGCTGCGCGCGAAGTTCCTGAACGAGCACACCCACGGCGAAGATGAAGTGCGCTTCTTTGTAGAAGGTGCCGGGCTGTTCTGCCTGCACATTGGTGATGAGGTGTATCAGGTGCTGTGCGAGAAAAACGACCTGATTTCCGTGCCGGCGGGCACGCCGCACTGGTTTGATATGGGTTCAGAGCCGAACTTTACCGCGATCCGTATTTTCGACAACCCGGAAGGCTGGGTGGCGCAGTTTACCGGGGATGCGATTGCGGATGCGTATCCTCGTCTGGCATAGGTGAAAGCAAAACGGCAGCTATAGCTGCCTTTTTTAGTGTTTGCTCCCTCTCCCTGTGGGAGAGGGCCGGGGTGAGGGAACCAGCGCACCCTACGCGTTAAGCCCCTTCACATACCCCACCAGTTGATCCAGCACAATCCCCCACCCTTCGTGGAAGCCCATCTGCTCATGCTGCTCGCGGATCGCCTTCGTTGGATGCCGCGCAATCGCCGTGTAGCGGGTTTTGCCCTCCCCGACATCTTCCAGCAACAGGATCGCCGTCATAAACGGCTTTTCGGCCGGTTTCCAGCCTTCGGTATAACCGTCGGTAAAGACCAGCTTTTTGCCAGGATCGATTTCCAGAAAGACGCCGCGGTTATCCATCCGCTGACCGTCCACCTCAAACACGGTGTTGAACCGCCCGCCCACGCGGAGATCGAGATCGCATTCGGTCACCTTATGGGGTGCAGGAATGAAGAAGTTTTTGATGTGCTCGGGCGTAGTCCAGCACAGCCATAGCAGGTCGCGCGGTGCATCCACCACGCGCTCCAGTTTTAAATCTGTCTCAGGGTCGAGCGTCACGATGTTGTCCTCTCAGGGGAACCCCTTAAAGGATAGCCGGAGTCAGGCGAATTTCCCGTTTGCCACCGCTTCCGGCGTGACCACGCCCGTATCCAGTACCCAGCCGCTAATCAACGAGGCAGGCGTAACGTCAAAGGCCGGGTTATAGACCCGTGCATTTTCCGGCGCCCACTGCACCGCGCCAAAGCTTCCCGCCACGCCCGTCACTTCGCTGGCGGCACGCTGCTCGATGGGGATCGCGTCCCCGTTCGGGCAGGCCGGGTCGAGCGTGGTCTGCGGCGCGGCAACGTAGAACGGAATACCGTGGAATTTCGCCAGCACCGCCAGAGAGTAGGTGCCAATTTTATTCGCCACATCACCGTTGGCGGCAATGCGGTCGGCCCCTACCCACACAGCGTCGACCTGCCCTTTCGCCATCAGGCTGGCGGCCATGGAATCGGTGATAAGCTGATACGGCACACCCAGCTCGCCAAGCTCCCATGCGGTCAGCCTGCCCCCCTGCAGCAGCGGCCGGGTTTCATCCACCCAGACGTTGCTGACGTTGCCTTCCTGATGCGCACGGGCAATAACGCCGAGCGCGGTCCCCACGCCCGCGGTTGCGAGACCGCCAGTGTTGCAGTGGGTCAGCAGACGGCTACCGGGCTTCACCAGCGCACTGCCCGCACGCGCGATGGCGTCGCAGAGCTGTTTATCCTCATCAATCAGACGCAACGCTTCCGCCGTCAGCGCTGGCACAAAATCTTCCTGCCAGAGCGCCAGCTTCATGCGGTCGAGGTTGTTCATCAGGTTAACCGCCGTCGGCCGGGAGGCGCGCAGCGTTTCCAGCGCCAGCGCCAGTTCATCACGGCTTTTGCCGTTTTCGGCCAACAGCGCCAGCAGCAGGCTTGCAGAGAGACCAATCAGCGGCGCGCCGCGCACGCGAAGGGCATGAATATGCCCCACCAGCGCCTCTACCGTTGTCGCGTCCAGCCAGCGTTTCTCCTGCGGAAGCGCCTGCTGGTCGAGAATAAAGAGCTGATTATCCGTCACCCGCAGGCTGGTCGTCTGTATTGTCTGCATGTCGTTAATTCCCTGTTGCGTTGTTGTAGCACATTGTGTCAGGATGAAATCCAGATGTATAGACGTCTACATGTCTTTATTCGCAAAATCAGTGAGGAGCAGGCAATGTCGCAATACCGTACCTTTACCGCCCAGGACGCCGTGGAGTATGCCAGGCAGTTTGGCGGCCTTGATAATCCCTCATCGCTGGTAGAGGCGCAGGAAGTGGGCGACGGTAACCTTAATCTGGTTTTCAAAATTTACGATGCCCAGGGCGTGAGCCGTATCATCGTTAAGCAGGCACTCCCTTACGTGCGCTGCGTCGGCGAGTCCTGGCCGCTGACGCTGGACCGCGCGCGCCTGGAGGCGCAAACGCTGGTCGAGCACTACCGGCACAGCCCGCAGCACACCGTGAAAATCCACCATTACGACCCGGAGCTGGCGGTGATGGTGATGGAAGATCTCTCCAGCCATCGCATCTGGCGCGGCGAGCTGATTAAAAATCATCACTACCCGCAGGCCGCACGTCAGCTGGGGGAATACCTGGCGCACACGCTGTTCCACACCAGCGATTTCTACCTGCACCCGCACGATAAGAAAGCGCAGGTGGCGAAGTTCATTAACCCTGAGATGTGCGAGATCACGGAAGATCTGTTCTTCAACGATCCGTACCAGATCCATGCGCGCAACAGCTACCCGGCCGAGCTGGAAAGCGACGTCGCCGCCCTCCGCGACGACGCCCAGCTAAAAATTGCCGTGGCCTCACTCAAGCATCGCTTCTTCTCGCATGCCGAAGCGCTGCTGCACGGAGATATTCACAGCGGATCGATATTCGTGGCGGAAGACAGCCTGAAGGCCATCGACGCTGAGTTCGGCTACGTGGGCCCGATTGGCTTTGACGTGGGTACCGCCATCGGTAACCTGCTGCTCAATTTCTGCGGCCTGCCGGGGCATCTGGGCATTCGCGATGCCGCCGCCGCGCGCGAGCAGCGGCTGACCGATATTCAGGAACTCTGGAACACCTTCGCGGAACGCTTCCAGGCGCTGGCACATGAGAAAACGCGCGATGCCGCGCTGAGCGTACCGGGCTATGCCTCCGCGTTTCTGAAAAAAGTCTGGCACGATGCCATTGGCTTCAGTGGCACCGAGCTGATCCGCCGCAGCGTAGGGCTTTCACACGTTGCGGATATCGACACCATCGCGGATGACGCCATGCGCCACGAATGCCTACGCCACGCGATTACGCTCGGCAAGGCGCTGATTGTGATTGCCGATCGCATCGACAGCGTGGAAGAGCTGGTGGCACGGGTGCGTCAGTACAGCTGAGACCGTTTGCCCGGTGACGCTGCGCTTACCGGGCAAACCCTCACCCCAGATACTCAATCACCGACAGCCCGCCGTTATAATCCGTGCTGTAGATAATCCCCTGCGCATCCACAAACACATCGCATGACTGGATCACCTGCGGGCGATTCGGCCGCGTGTCCATCATCCTCTCAGGTGCGGCAGGCACCAGCGCACCGGTTTCCACCGGACGATACGGATTGGAAATGTCATACGCGCGTATGCCAGCATTCTGGTAAGTGGCAAAAATCAGCGTTGAGCTGACAAAGCTCCCCGGCCGGTTTTCATGCAGATTATGCGGTCCGAAATGTGCCCCTTTCGTCACGTAGTCTCTCTCATCCGGCTGCGGGAATGTCGAGATACTGACCGGGTTTGCCGGCTCGCGGATATCAAACAGCCAGATCAGCTTCTCGCCGTCTTGCTGATTGTCGAGCACCGCTTCGTCGAGTACCACCAGCAGATCGCGGTCGGGCAGCGGCAGCGCGGTATGCGTCCCACCGCCAAACGGCGGACTCCAGTTGCGATGGCTAATTAATGTCGGCTGGGTGCGGTCTTTCACGTCCAGCAGCGTCAGACCGCCGTCGCGCCAGCTGCCGTAGGCGGTATCGCCTGCGACGATCGCATGATGCAGCGCATAGCGTTTGCCTTCCGGCCAGTCAGGCTTTTCCCCTGCCGCCTGATTCATCCCCGGCAGCCACCAGCGCCCTGCCACTTCGGGCTTACGCGGATCGGCCAGATCGATGGTCAGGAAGATGTAGTCGGTAAAACCGTCGATCAGCGCGGACACATAGGCCCAGCGCCCGCCGACGTACCAGATGCGGTGAATGCCGATGCCGCTCAGTGACAGAAAGCCGATCTCACGCGGCTTGTCCGGCGTGGAAATATCAAACACGCGCAGCCCGGCGCTCCAGCCTTTGTCCTGCACGTCGCTGACGGTCTCCCCCACCTGACGGGTGTAGTAAACCTTCTCGTCGGCAAAACGGGCATCGGCAAACAGATCCCGGGCGTTGATCACCAGCAGCAGATCGTCATGCGCCTGGAGGTGCACATTCCAGGTGCCGGGCGGCGCGGGAACATAGCCCGCGGGTTTGGGGTTTTTCGGGTCGCGCACG
>NZ_JAIWJZ010000087.1:0-12215 GCF_020216105.1 Enterobacter sp. K16B | reverse complement strand
CAGACTGATCATTGAAAATTTCCCGGATGCAAAAAATTGCCGCCACTATACGGAAAGCTTAATCTTTCGTCGACTGGCGGCAGGGTAAAGATAAAGAAATTTTTTATTATTGCTGGCAACTCCACTTCACGCGGAAGGTTTACTCTCAGGCTCATCAGCCGGATCGCCGGTATGCTTGCCCTCTTCCGTGCCCTGCCAGCCGTGACGCTGGATCAGCGACAGATGATTACGATCCTCATTAATGATTTCCGTCAGCATCGCACTGGTGCGTTTGAACACGGCCGCGCGCTCCGTGGCCGAGCTGCCAGCCATTGCCGCCATCTCTTCCACCATCCCGGTATTAAAGCGGCGGAACAGGTCTGCACGCTCGCGCGCTTCATACGCGCCGAGCCCCAGATTTTCCAGCGCCATACGGCCAGATTTCAGCGCACCTTCAAATGTTTCACGCTCCGGTGCTTCTACCCCCGCCTGCCGCAACCGGATATAGTGATCCACATCGCGGGCGCGGGAGATAATGGTCAGCGCCGGGAAATGTTCTTTGACCAGTTCCACCATCTGCATGCTGGTTTCCGGATCGTCAATGGCGTTAATCAATACCTCGGCTTTTGCCGCGCCTGCAGATTCCAGCAGATCGACGCGCGTTGCGTCGCCGTAAAAGACTTTCATGTCGAACTTACGCAGGGTATCGACATGGTCGGGGTCGTGATCGAGGATGACCATTTTCACGCCGCTCGACAGCAGTAAACGGCCCACGATCTGCCCATAGCGACCAAATCCGGCGATGATCACGCGCGGCTGCTCCTCGTCAATCTCATCAGCTTCGCGCTCCTGTTCGCTGCCCGATTTTTCCAGGCGCGTCAGTACAACCAGCAGAACGGGCGTCGCCGCCATCGACAGGGCGACCGCCAGCGTCAGGGCTTTCGCCCACTCCGGATCGAGAACATTTGCCATCTGCGCTGCGCCGAAGACCACGAACGCAAATTCGCTCCCCTGCCCCAGCAGAACCGCAAACCAGCTGCGCTGCTTATTCGGCACCTTCAGCGGACGCGCAATTAGCCACAGCATCGCCATTTTAATGACCAGGAAGCCAACAAGCAGGATGACAATCCGCAGCGGGTGCGTCACCAGCGTGCCGAAGTCAACGGACATCCCCACGCCGATGAAAAACAGCCCCAGCAGCAACCCTTTGAACGGCTCGATATCGCTTTCCAGCGCGTGACGATATTCAGAACTCGCCAGCAGAACGCCGGCGAGGAACGCCCCCATCGCCATCGACAGCCCGGCCTCTTCCAGCAGCAGACCAAAGCCAAACACCAGGAACAGCGCCACGGCGCTGAACACTTCGCGCAAACCGGAGCGGGCAACAAACCGCAGCAGCGGACGGGTGACATAGCGTCCAAGCAGAACCACCAGCGCCAGTGCCCCCACCACTTTCAGTGCGGACAGCGCGAAAGCGCCCAGCGTCGTCGAGGACCCACTGGCCGCCAGCAACGGGATCATCGCCACCAGCGGAATAGCGGCAATGTCCTGGAACAGCAGCACTGAGAACGCACTGCGCCCCATCTGCGAAACCGTCAAATTACGCTCGTTCATCGCCTGCATGGCAATCGCCGTCGAGGAGAGCGCCAGCGTCATGCCGATAAGCTCAGCCACTTTCCAGTCCATTCCCAACAGGATACAGAACCCACCCAGCAGCAGGCCGCAGGCCACCATCTGTAACGCCCCACCACCAAATACCGAAGCGCGAAGTTTCCACAGGCGCTGCGGATCGAGTTCCAGGCCAATCACAAAGAGCATCAGCACGACGCCAATCTCAGCGAAATGGAGAATCGCCTCGGCATCCGTCACCAGACGAAAGCCCCACGGACCAATAACGCAGCCCGCAATCAGGTAGCCAAGAACAGAACCCAGCCCCAGGCGTACCGCGACGGGCACAATCAGCGCCGCCGCGCCGAGGTAAATCAGCGCCTGTATTAGCGTATGGCTATCCATGATGCGTCTCCTGCCATTCAAGTAAGCGTTGTTTATAATGACGAGCCTGCGCCTGCAGCGTTTCATCATCGCAGACAAACGTACAGTGCATCGCAAATGGCGGGAGCCAGTTCAGACCACAGTAGAGCGCCGTCGCCTGCAGCGGCTGCGCCAGAACGTCAAACCCCGGGAAGGTGCCAATATCAAAATGACTTTCCCCGCCGCCGGTGGTGACCGCCCACATCAGGCTTTTCCCTTTTAGCGCATGGCCATTGTGGCCATACGCCCAGCCGTGGGAGAACACTTTATCAATCCACAGTTTCAGAAGCGGGGGCGTGCTGTACCACTGCATGGGATGCTGCCAGACGATCAGATCAGCACGGGAAAGTGCCTCCTGCTCGGCGGCGATATCGATATTAAAATCGGGATAGAGTTGATACAGGGAACGTATCTCTACGTTATCAAGCGTCCTTACCTGCTCAAGCATCCGCTTATTCGCATGCGAGTGTTGCGGATAAGGATGGGCGTAAATTATCAGAATCATCAATGGGCCTGCGTTGACTGGCTTATCTCTCTTGTAGGTGTGAGTGTAGACAGTTAACCAGCCTGCTGAAAGTGTTGATTGGCATCGCAGATGCAAAACGCAAGTATTGCTACTCACGGCGCCCCATTCACATGATTATGCCAGCACTTATCTGTACATCGTTAATCTTATTAACCTCACCAATAAATCACTCTTTATCATTTGCTCATATGAAATATTAAGAATAATTAAAATCGTATTTTAATAAATAGATGTATACATAACCCATTGAAAATATAATAATTTAACCCCTTTCCGAATAACAACTCTCTTTAAAAGAGAACATACTTCTTTGTTCTTCAACTTTCATTTTAAATGGATGTGAATATGAGTGACAAACACCACACATTAAACAGGACAACCCAATTACTGGGAAAGTTATTTCCCGTCCTGTTAGTTTTTACGCCAATAATAAGCCATGCAGCAACCATTGATCAGTCGACTTCTGTCCCGCAAGATTTTTCCTCAGAATCTGAATATATCATTAATAAAAACGTCACGATTTCCTCTCTTGATAATGTTGCCGCAGTAACTGTTTCTGGTATGGACGTTACCTCTGTCACCAATAAAGGAAAAATCACCGCAAAAGCGGACGGACTTGATATTAATACTAACGCACAGCGTGTTGTGATTAACAACGAGGAGGGGGCAACTATTTCCTCAACAACCGCAAACGCAGTAAACATTCAATCCATGCAGGGCGAACTCAATAACAAAGGAAGTATCGTTGGTTTTGAAAATGGTATTTATATTGATGAAGAGTCCTCAGCAGTAAATATTTCAAACAGCGCAACAGGCCTTATTGAAGGCAAGACGGGTATGCTGGTGAACATCGGCACGCCCATTAATAACGAGGGTTCTATCAAAGGCACTCAAAATGATGGAATTGCCCTAAGTGACGGAAACTCGAAAATTATCAATAGTGGTATTATTGATGGTTATCAGAATGGTATTAACGTCATGGGCTCATCCAAAATTGAGATCATTAATACTGGTTCAATTAGCGGCGGTAGTACTGCAATCCTGTTCGCCAGCAACAAAAATAATACACTGACGCTTAACACAGGATCGTCACTGTCAGGTGATGTCATTTCTACCCTCTCAAAAGGGAACATCCTAAGGCTGGTGGGAACCGGCGCCGAGGACAGCAATTTTATTGGGCTAAACGAAGGTGACGGTTTCGCTTCTCTTGCTATGGACGGGGAAGACTGGACGCTCACTGGTGATGTCGACATTATCGGCTCGGGTGATTCACTGCAGGTCAATAGCGGCAATCTGACCCTGGCCGGAACCGTCGCAAATGCGGGGAACACGCTGGTCGCTGAAAATGCGGTTCTGCAGTTGGGTAATGGCGAAAGCGTCGCAAATCTGAGTGGAGGACTCACGAATAACGGCTCGGTTATCTTCAACCAGGGCGATAATTTCACCTTCACCACTAACATGACCGGCAGCGGGAGTGTTGAAAAAAGGGATTCGCATACGCTGACGTTGACCGGTAACAACAGCTATAGCGGTGATACTACCCTGTATAGCGGCACCACGCTGGTCGCGTCCGGTGCGACCCTGGGCGTTGAAAACAGTCATGCCACGGTGACCGTGCAGAGCGGAGCCAGGTTTGCCACGGCCGGAATGGTATACGATAACATCACTATTCTTAGCGGCGGCACGCTGGCTGCATGGAATGCCATTCAGGGCAACCCGACATTGCGCAACTCGGGCGCGGATACCATCAACGGCAACGTGACCAACAGCGGTACGCTTTTACTGAGCGCAGCGGATAATTCAGTCGGCAATGACTTTACCATCAATGGAGATTATACCGGCACTGCGGGGAGCCAAATCGTATTGAACAGCACGCTGGGCGCGGATGATGCACCTACCGATCATCTTACGATTACGGGCAGCAGCTTTGGGCAGTCAGGCGTTACTGTCTCCAATATGGGTGGGTTAGGCGCTCAAACGGTCAATGGCATGGAAATTGTCAGCGTGAGTGGAAGCTCTGAAGCTCAACTGACGCTTGCTAAACCCGTCGTTGCCGGCGCGTGGGAATATAATCTTTATCAACACAGTAATGGCAACTGGTATCTGGAATCGAAGGCTTCACCCTCCGACGATCCGGCTGACGATCCCGATAACGGAGATAACGGAGATAACGGTGGCAATGGTGACAACGGCGGCAACGGTGACAATGGCGGCAACGGTGACAATGGTGACAACGGAGGTAGCGGTGACAACGGCGGTAACGGAGACAACGGCGGTAATGGCAGTAACAATAGCCCTGAAGTCATGGCTCCGGAAGTCGGCGCATATTTAGGCAACTACCTTGCTGCTCAAAGCATGTTCCTCCACAAGCGCGACGATCGCGATCAAATCACCTTCCGCAATGAAGATAACCTCAATACCTGGATGTACGTTAAGGGCCGCTATCATGAAAACGACGCAGGTGGCGACAGAGTCAATTATGACACCACCACTACCGTGCTTCAGATAGGCAGCGATTTCATGAGCAAGCCACTGGATAACGGTATCCTGCGGGCGGGTGGCATGTTTGGTGCGGGTCAGGCGAAAACCCATTCGGAGGCCAGACACAATGTGCGTGATGCGCAGGGTAAAGTCGACGGCTTCAATGCAGGTTTATACGCCACCTGGCAGGAAGATCAGAACTTACGCCTTGGCAGCTACATTGATACCTGGGCCGCCTATAGCTGGTACAACAATAAAGTGACCAGCAACCGTAATGACGAAGATTACGACAGTGAAGGTTTCGCTGCCTCTGTCGAAGTGGGTCATGCGTGGGTGATTAATTCAGAGAATGAGCGCACCTGGAAAATCGAGCCTCAGGCGCAGTTCGTTTACAGCTACCTTGATCAGGAAAACCATACCGACCGTGACGGCGTCCGGGTGACAACCCTGGACAACGACGGTCTGTTTGGTCGTCTGGGCGTCAAATCAAGCTACTTCCAGCAGAAGGATGTCAAAGCCTGGCAGCCGTACGTTGCCGTGAACTGGCTGAAAGGCGCGGGTCAAAACGATCTGGCGTTTAACGGTGAAACTGTCAGCAACGACACGCCGGAAGACCGTGGCCAGCTAGAGCTGGGCGTTACCGGGAATTTGAACGAGACTACCACCGTTTCTCTGCGGACCAGCGGCGAATGGGGTGAAAACAGTTATGCTGCCTATGGCGGTCATATCCTGTTGAACCACCGCTGGTAAGCGTTCCTGAAAGGCTAAAAGCCGTGGCAGATGCCACGGCTTTTTTTATTAGTTATCCAGCTCGCCCATGGATTTCACCTGGTCACGGTTAATCTGCTCGGTTTGACCGGTTTCGGCGTTTTTATACGACACCAGACCGGTATCGTCATCCACCTGCGGTTTGCCGTCGGTGACAATGGTTTTGCCATCGGTCGTTTTTACAGCCTGGTTGGATGAACAGCCCGCAACGGTGAACAATGTTGTGGCAGACAGAAGAGACGCGATCAGTAATTTATTTTGCATGGTGTTTTCCCCTGCTCTCAGTTGAATTTCGTTATCGACCTAACAATTTTAGGCTAACTGACTGAATGCGGATGGAAAACCAGAAGGTTCTGAAGAGAGGGAGAGTGCCCGGCAACGCTACGCCGCCGGGCATGTGAACTTACTTATTAATCTGCGCGTGCATTTCCTGAACCGAAATCACCTTCTCGGTGGCATCCGCATTCAGCGCCATGGCCGTCGCGAAACCGCCGTTCAGGGTGGTGTCGTAGTGCACTTTATACTGCAGCGCGCTGCGGCGAATCAGCTTGGAGTCTTCAATCGCCTGGCGGCCCGCAGTGGTGTTGATGATGTAGGTATATTCGCCATTCTTGATGCGATCCTGAATGTGCGGACGACCTTCATGCACCTTGTTCACCAGACGCGGGTTAATACCGGCTTCACCCAGCACAATCGCCGTACCATGAGTGGCATCCAGCTCGAAGCCCTGCTTAAGCAGCTTGGCAGCCAGGTCAACCACGCGCTCTTTATCGCCTTCGCGAACGGAGAGCAGCGCACGGCCAGATTTCTTCATGGTGGAGTTACTGCCCAGCTGCGCCTTCGCGAATGCTTCAGCAAAGGTGCGGCCCACGCCCATCACTTCCCCGGTAGAGCGCATCTCTGGCCCTAACAGCGGGTCAACGCCCGGGAATTTGTTGAACGGCAGAACCACTTCTTTCACCGAGTAGTACGGCGGAATAATCTCTTTGGTTACGCCCTGCTGAGCCAGCGTCTGGCCCGCCATCACGCGTGCCGCCACTTTCGCCAGCGGAATACCCGTGGCTTTGGAGACGAACGGGACGGTACGCGCCGCACGCGGGTTCACTTCAATCAGGTAGACTTCGTTGTCTTTCACCGCAAACTGAACGTTCATCAGACCACGAACCTGCAGCTCGAAGGCCAGCTTCTGCACCTGCTGGCGCATCACGTCCTGAATTTCCTGACTCAGGGTGTACGCTGGCAGAGAACAGGCTGAGTCGCCGGAGTGTACGCCCGCCTGCTCGATGTGCTCCATGATGCCGCCAATCAGCACCATTTCGCCGTCGCAGATAGCGTCAACATCCACTTCTACCGCATCGTCGAGGAAACGGTCGAGCAGAACGGGCGCATCGTTGGAGACGCTCACCGCCGTCTGGAAGTAGCGACGCAGGTCTGCTTCGTCATAGACGATTTCCATCGCGCGGCCGCCCAGTACGTAGGAAGGACGAACCACCAGCGGATAGCCAATCTCTTTCGCCTTCTCAACAGCCTGTTCAATGGCCGTTACGGTGGCGTTCGCCGGCTGCTTCAGCTTCAGACGATCAACCGCCTGTTGGAAACGTTCGCGGTCTTCCGCACGGTCAATCGCGTCCGGGCTGGTACCGATAACCGGTACGCCAGCGGCTTCCAGGGCACGCGCCAGCTTCAGCGGAGTCTGGCCACCGTACTGTACGATAACGCCTTTTGGCTTCTCGATACGCACGATTTCCAGCACGTCTTCCAGGGTAACGGGCTCGAAGTAGAGGCGATCAGAAGTGTCATAGTCGGTAGAGACCGTTTCCGGGTTACAGTTGACCATGATGGTCTCATAACCGTCCTCGCGCAGCGCCAGCGAAGCGTGAACGCAGCAGTAGTCAAACTCGATGCCCTGGCCGATACGGTTTGGACCACCGCCCAGCACCATAATCTTGTCGCGGTCAACGGACGGGTTCGCTTCGCACTCGTCTTCATAGGTGGAGTACATGTACGCGGTGTCGGTCGAGAATTCCGCCGCACAGGTATCCACACGCTTGTAGACAGGGTGCAGGTCATACTGGTCACGGAGCTTACGGATTTCCGCTTCACGTACGCCCGCCAGTTTTGCCAGACGCGCATCGGCGAAGCCTTTACGCTTCAGCATGCGCAGGAAGTCCGCGTCCAGACCGTTGATGCCCAGCTCTGCTACTTTCTCTTCGAGACGTACCAGCTCTTCAATCTGCACCAGGAACCAGCGATCAATGTTGGTCAGGTTGAATACGCCGTCGACGGAGAGGCCTGCACGGAAGGCATCGGCGATGTACCAGATACGCTCCGCGCCCGCGTCTTTCAGCTCGCGGCGGATTTTGGTCAGTGCTTCCGGGTCGTCCAGGCTCACTTTCGGATCGAAACCGGTCGCACCCACTTCCAGGCCGCGCAGCGCTTTCTGCAGGGACTCCTGCTGCGTGCGGCCAATCGCCATCACTTCACCAACAGATTTCATCTGGGTGGTCAGACGGTCGTTCGCGCCGGCGAATTTCTCGAAGTTGAAGCGAGGAATTTTGGTCACAACGTAGTCGATGGACGGTTCGAAGGACGCAGGCGTGCGGCCACCGGTGATGTCGTTCATCAGCTCGTCAAGGGTATACCCCACCGCCAGCTTCGCTGCTACTTTGGCAATCGGGAAGCCGGTCGCTTTGGAGGCCAGCGCGGAAGAACGGGACACGCGCGGGTTCATTTCGATAACGATCAGACGGCCGGTTTTCGGGTTCACCGAGAACTGTACGTTTGAGCCGCCGGTTTCCACGCCGATTTCACGCAGTACCGCCATCGAGGCGTTACGCATGATCTGATACTCTTTATCGGTCAGCGTCTGGGCTGGCGCAACGGTGATGGAGTCACCGGTGTGGATCCCCATCGCATCGAAGTTTTCGATGGAGCAGACGATGATGCAGTTGTCGTTTTTATCACGCACCACTTCCATCTCGTACTCTTTCCAGCCAATCAGCGATTCATCAATCAGCAGCTCTTTGGTTGGAGAGAGATCCAGACCGCGTTCGCAAATCTCTTCGAACTCTTCGCGGTTGTAGGCGATACCGCCGCCGGTGCCACCCATGGTGAAGGATGGACGGATGATGCACGGATAACCCACTTCAGCCGCGACGGCCAGCGCCTCTTCCATATTGTGAGCAATACCGGAACGTGCGGTGTCGAGGCCGATTTTCTTCATCGCCACGTCGAAACGGCGACGATCTTCAGCTTTATCAATCGCGTCGGCGGTCGCGCCAATCATGGTTACACCGAACTCGGCCAGCACGCCCTGACGCTCCAGCTCCAGCGCACAGTTCAGCGCCGTCTGGCCACCCATGGTTGGCAGCACCGCATCCGGGCGCTCTTTTTCAATAATTTTACGTACCACTTCCCAGTGAATCGGCTCGATGTAGGTTGCATCCGCCATTTCCGGGTCGGTCATGATGGTAGCCGGGTTCGAGTTCACCAGGATAACGCGGTAACCCTCTTCACGCAGGGCTTTACATGCCTGCGCACCGGAGTAGTCGAATTCGCAGGCCTGGCCGATGACGATCGGGCCAGCGCCAAGGATCAGGATGCTTTTTATGTCTGTACGTTTTGGCATTGTCTTCTCGGCTCCTGATTATTTAGCGGTCTTACGGTATTGCTCGATAAGTTCGATGAAGTGATCGAACAGCGGCGCGGCATCGTGTGGGCCCGGACTGGCTTCCGGGTGGCCCTGGAAGCTGAACGCTGGCTTATCGGTACGATGGATACCCTGCAGGGTGCCATCGAACAGTGACTTATGGGTCACACGCAGGTTAGCCGGCATCGACGCTTCATCGACGGCGAAACCGTGGTTCTGCGCGGTAATCATCACCGTGTTGTTATCAATGTCTTTCACCGGGTGGTTACCACCGTGGTGACCGAACTTCATCTTGATGGTGTTCGCACCGCTCGCCAGCGCCAGCAGCTGATGGCCGAGGCAGATACCGAATACCGGGATGTCTGTCTCCAGGAAGGACTTGATGGCATTGATGGCGTAGTCACAAGGTGCCGGGTCGCCAGGGCCGTTAGAGAGGAAGATGCCGTCCGGATTCATTTTCAGCACCTCTTCAGCGGACGTTTTCGCTGGCACCACCGTCAGGCGGCAGCCGCGGTCAACCAGCATGCGCAGGATGTTGCGCTTGGCGCCGAAATCGTAAGCCACCACGTGGAACGGCAGCTCGCTCTCTTTTTTCGCTTCCGGCAGGTCGCCTTCGAGCGTCCAGCTCCCCTGCGTCCAGCTGTAGGCTTCAGCTGTGGTCACTTCTTTTGCCAGGTCCATGCCGTTCAGGCCCGGGAAGGCTTTCGCTTTTTCCAGCGCCAGAGCCGCATCCAGGTTATCCCCTGCGATGATGCAGCCGTTTTGTGCACCCTTCTCGCGCAGCAGACGCGTTAACTTACGGGTATCAATATCGGCAATCGCCACGATGTTATGGCGCTTCAGGTAAGAAGAGAGGTCTTCAGTGTTGCGGAAGTTGCTGGCAATCAGCGGCAGGTCACGAATGACCAGACCTTGCGCATGTACCTGAGAGGACTCTTCGTCAGCCGCATTGGTGCCGACATTGCCGATATGAGGATAAGTAAGAGTAACGATTTGGCGAGAATAGGAAGGATCAGTGAGGATTTCTTGATAACCGGTCATTGAAGTATTGAAAACGACTTCCCCAACCGCCGAACCCGTTGCCCCTATGGCCCGACCGATAAACTGGGTTCCGTCTTCCAGAACCAATAGCGCTGACTTAATCAAAACACCCTCCAGAGAATATTCACTCACTTTATTTGCATATTAATTCATAACCATGTCATGGATCAATGCAAATGTGTTGCCAGCGGATTTTTGGCAAACGGCGGCATTCTGGAGATTTGGTCGGTAAAAGTCAACTTAAAACGGATATTTTGTTTACTCTTTTGCAGGCCTGAAAGGCGGAATGCAACTTAAGCGACAAAAAGATCAGGTAAATCACTGCAGAAAACGCTTGCGCGGCTGGTTTAATAAAAAATCACGAGATGGAACATGATAAAGTGGACCAAATGGTCAAAATTTACATTTTGGCAACGAAAAATTAGAACAATAGACAGATTTTTAGAGCCTTAAGGGAGAAAATACAATGTAACAGCAAAAATAAAAGGGCAATAAAATATTGCCCTATGCAATCAATGAATTACGACTGCAATAACCACATCACGATGGGTAATAATGTTTACAGATTATTGAGATCCAGGACATCTCTCATATCAAAAAGTCCCTTTCCTTTATTTTTTAGCCACAAAGCGGAGCGTACGGCGCCATTGGCAAACGTCATTCGGCTGGAAGCTTTATGCGTAATTTCTACACGTTCGCCAATATCGGCGAACATCGCGGTGTGTTCGCCGACGATGTCACCCGCACGGACCGTGGCGAAGCCAATAGTGCCAGGCACGCGTTCACCGGTGTGGCCTTCGCGGGTATAGACCGCGCAGTCTTTTAAATCTTTATCAAGTGCATGGGCAATCGCTTCACCCATCGCCAGCGCCGTGCCTGATGGCGCATCCACTTTATAACGGTGGTGAGCTTCAACGATCTCAATGTCGGTGTAGTCACCCATGACTTTCGCAGCCTTCTCCAGCAGCTTAAGCATGACGTTAACGCCCACGCTAAAGTTTGCGGCAAAGACAATCGCAATCTCTTTTGATGCATCCTGGATAGCCTGCTTACCCGCATCGTCAAAACCAGTGGTGCCGATCACCATCCCCTTGCCGTGCTGACGGCAAAACGCCAGATGCGTGAGCGTCCCTTCCGGACGGGTAAAATCGATAAAGACATCGAAGTCATCTTTTACCGCATCCAGACTGCTTTGTACGGTGACGCCCGTCCTGCCCGCGCCCGCCAGCTCGCCAGCGTCGGTCCCCAGAAGCGATGAACCGTCACGCTCCAGCGCTGCGCCAAGGGCGACGCCCTCCATCTGAAGTGCCGCCTGAATCAGCTGACGACCCATACGTCCACCCGCGCCCGCAATGGCGACACGGATCTGTGCATCATGCATAGTTATTCTCTTACGTTAAAATGATGTAAACCGTTTTCAGATTAACCAGCCTTTCTGAGCACTGCCAACTGAAAACACCAATAATTAGAATTTAACGTGAAACCGACTTAAATATCAGTAAAAGACATGATTTTGTCGTCACGATAAAGTAACGGGTAAAAAAAAGGCCAGCACAGGAGGTGCTGGCCTTTCATCAGAAAAGGGATTATTCGACTTCCCGGGCATCGATTCTCAGTTCTTTCGGGACTTCGAAAACAATGTTCTCTTCACGTCCTTCCAGAGGCACCGCTTCGCCACCGCCCAGCTCCTGCAGACGGGCAATGACGTTCTGTACCAGAATATCCGGCGCAGATGCGCCG
>NZ_JAIWJZ010000086.1:0-24306 GCF_020216105.1 Enterobacter sp. K16B | reverse complement strand
ACGCCAGCAGATTTAGCCAGATGATCATCTCCGGCGGACGCCATGCGGCAAGCAGCAACAGCGCGCCTAATACCAGCGTAATTACGGCAGACATGCGCTTTAAGCGTCGTTCGTTTTCCATCTGCTCAGGACGCAAATTCAGATAGAGATCTTTGATAATCGTAGCGGAACTTTGCAGCAACTGAGCGTTGATGGTCGACATAATGGCAGCCATCGGCGCGGCAAGGAAAATCCCGGCAGCAAACGGTGGCAGCACTTTCACCATCAGGGTTGGGATCACCAGATCGGGCACGGTGAGGTCCGGAATCACTGCCCGT
Source organism: Enterobacter sp. K16B (assembly GCF_020216105.1). Classification (NCBI taxonomy): domain Bacteria; kingdom Pseudomonadati; phylum Pseudomonadota; class Gammaproteobacteria; order Enterobacterales; family Enterobacteriaceae; genus Enterobacter; species Enterobacter sp. K16B. The sequence goes on along the minus strand of NZ_JAIWJZ010000086.1, from coordinate 23,989 downwards.
CCTAATGCTCCTGCCAGATGCATTCCCAGCATCAGTATTGCCACCACAATGGTCCCGATAATAATCCCGCGGTGGACCGCTTTACTGTCCTTATATGAGATACAGCGTACGGCAGTATGCGGCAGACCAATAACCCCGAAGCAGACCAGCACCCAGAACGAGGTCATAAAGGTTGGCGAAAGGATGTCATCTGCACCCTCCGGAGCGACCAGTTTCGGGTCAATCGCTTCAAGGGTTTCCACCGCGTGGCTCAGCCCTCCAGCTGCATGGACAACCCCTACCAGCAGCACGATGGTTCCGATGAGCATCACCATGCCCTGCATGGTGTCGTTCAGCACGCTGGCGCGGAATCCACCAAACGCCGTATAGAGCGCGATACTGATGCCGAAGATAAGCAGGCCCGTTTCGTACGGGATCCCTGCTGCGGTCTCCAGCAGACGGGCTCCGCCGATAAACTGCACCGTCATTGCGCCAATAAAGGCGACCAGCAGGCTGAGACTTGCCAGCCAAACCAGTAACCGGCTGCGGTAACGGGCAAACAGCATGTCGTTCAGCGTCACGGCGTTATAGCGACGCGCCAGGATGGCAAACTTCTTGCCGAGTATCCCCAGAGAGAGCCAGACGGCCGGAAGCTGGATCATCGCCAGCAGCACCCAGCCTAATCCGTATTTGTAGGCGGCACCGGGACCGCCTATAAACGAGCTGGCACTGATGTAGGTGGCTGTCAGCGTCATCGCTAAAACAATGCCCCCCATCGAACGGCTGCCGAGGAAGTATTCGTTCAGAAAGGTGCCGGTGCTCCTTTTAAGCATGGCATACACGGACAAGCCAAATACGACCAGTAAGTAAGCGATCAGAGGCAGAATGACTTCAAGCTGCATCGTCGTCCTCCAGGGGAATATCGCGATAAATGAACTTCACCATTGCCCAGCAAAGGAGGATGAAGATCAGCGGTACGAGCAGGCAGGCCATTTCAAACCAGTGCGGCAGGCCGGTAATACCGATACTGGAGTCAGGTAAGTAAGCAGTTACTAACCATGCAGCAAGATAGAGAAGGGTCAGCCACAGCGCCCAGCGCGCTTCTTTATGGGCCTGAACAAAACGTTTGTCCATTGTTTGTCCCTTGTGGATGAAGAAAGCGGGGATTGTACATGATGAGGCTTTCCAGGCCCCAGAAATAAAAAAGGCCGGAAATCCGGCCTTTTTGCAACGCTGCTTTATTACTTCTCGTTCAGACCGAGTTTTTTCTCCAGATAGTGGATGTTGGTACCACCATTCTGGAAGTGCTCATCGCTCATGATACGCATCTGCAGATCAACGTTGGTTTTGATACCGTCGATGATCAGTTCCTGCAGGGCGTTCTTCATGCGGGCAATCGCCACGTCACGGTTTTCACCGTAGCAGATAAGCTTGCCGATCATCGAGTCATAGTACGGCGGTACAGTGTAACCGGCGTAGATATGAGACTCCCAACGCACACCAAAGCCACCCGGCGCGTGGAAACGCGTGATTTTACCCGGGCTTGGCAGGAAGGTGTTCGGGTCTTCGGCGTTGATACGGCACTCGACCGCATGGCCTTTCACCACAACTTCTTCCTGCTTGATGGACAGCGGCTGGCCGGCAGCAATACGCAGCTGCTCTTTGATCAGGTCAACGCCGGTGATCATTTCGGTAACCGGGTGTTCAACCTGAATACGGGTGTTCATCTCAATGAAGTAGAACTCGCCGTTTTCGAACAGGAACTCGAAGGTACCCGCACCGCGATAGCCGATATCGACACACGCTTTGGCGCAACGCTCGCCGATGTAGCGACGCAGTTCCGGGGTGATGCCCGGTGCCGGTGCTTCTTCGACCACTTTCTGGTGACGACGCTGCATGGAACAGTCACGTTCTGCCAGATAGATAGCGTTACCCTGACCGTCAGCCAGCACCTGAATTTCGATGTGGCGTGGGTTTTCCAGGTATTTTTCCATGTATACCATGTCATTGCTGAACGCGGCTTTCGCTTCAGCTTTGGTCATGGAGATGGACTGCGCCAGTTCAGCGTCGCTGCGCACAACGCGCATACCGCGACCGCCGCCGCCGCCGGACGCTTTGATAATAACCGGGTAGCCAATGCGTTTCGCATGAGCACGGTTAGCATCCATGTCGTCGGTCAGAGGGCCGTCAGAGCCTGGAACAGTTGGAACACCGGCTTTCTTCATCGCGGTGATCGCGGACACTTTGTCGCCCATCAGGCGGATGGTGTCAGCTTTCGGACCGATGAAGATAAAGCCAGAGCGTTCAACCTGCTCAGCAAAGTTGGCGTTCTCAGAGAGGAAGCCGTAACCCGGATGAATTGCCACCGCGCCGGTGATTTCAGCGGCGCTGATGATAGCCGGGATATTCAGATAGCTTTTTACGGACGGAGCCGGGCCAATACAGACCGTCTCATCCGCCAGCAATACGTGTTTTAAATCGCGATCCGCGCTTGAGTGCACAGCGACGGTCTTGATGCCCAGCTCTTTACAGGCACGAAGAATACGCAGTGCGATCTCGCCGCGGTTGGCGATAACAATTTTATCCAGCATGTTCGCCTCGTTACTCGATGACGACCAGCGGCTCGTCAAATTCAACCGGCTGACCACTTTCGACCAGAATCGCTTTCACAGTACCTGATTTGTCTGCTTCGATCTGGTTCATCATTTTCATCGCTTCAACGATGCACAGGGTATCGCCTACGTTGACTTTCTGACCCACTTCGATGAACGCCTTCGCGTCCGGGCTCGGGGTGCGGTAGAAAGTACCAACCATTGGGGAACGTACGATGTGACCACTGATTTCTGCTGCAGCGGCAGGTGCGGCTTCAGTTGCTGCTGGTGCAACGGCTGCGGAGAGCGCAGGCTGCTGCACTGGCGCAGCATAAGCCTGCTGCATTACCGGGAAGCTAGCGGCCGGGGCTGCACGGCTGATGCGTACAGACTCTTCGCCTTCAGAAATTTCCAGTTCGGAGATGCCTGATTCTTCAACCAGCTCGATCAGTTTTTTAATCTTACGAATATCCATGAGTGGGTTCCGTACTCTTGTTTAGTGTGATTGTGACAAGCGTTTTACCGCTGTCTGTAAAGCGTATGAATAACCGTCAGCGCCCAGTCCGCAGATAACGCCAGCGGCGATATCCGACAGATACGAATGGTGGCGGAACGGCTCTCGGGCGTGCACGTTACTGAGGTGGATCTCGATAAACGGGATACTCACCGCCAGCAGTGCGTCGCGGATAGCAACACTGGTGTGCGTAAACGCGGCCGGATTGATCAGGATATAGTCCACATTGTCTTTAGCCTGATGAATACGGTCGATGAGTGCGTACTCCGCATTTGACTGAAAATGGTCCAAATCCACATTCAGTGACGCTGCTTCCGTACCCAGACGATTAACAATTTCACTCAATGTCAGCGTTCCGTACTTCTCTGGCTCGCGGGTGCCGAGCATGTTGAGGTTCGGTCCGTTCAAAACTAAGATCTGGAATTTATCAGCCATTGTGCCGCTATCTCCTGCGAATCTCGGGTAAAAAACAAAATATACCTTCAACGCGCGATTGTCACCTAATCAGAGTCCGAAAACTCCGTCAGGGAAACCAAAGTCGCACATTATAACGATTTCGTAGCATTTGGCAGCTAAATACTGGTCTTATCAGGGAAGATTATCAACCGCTATCCGAAAAAGATTTGCGGTTGACGGGGAATCTGCGGGAAAACGCACAGTTTCGCGAACTATCGCAACCACTGGCGGAACTTCTTGTAACGCCATGCTAAAAGCACTGCGGCCGCCAGTGCGTACAGAACGGGCTGAGGCGAGAGGATCTTCACTGACCACAGGTAGTGAATGGGGGCGAGGATCGCGACAAGATAGACGAAGTTGTGCAGCAACTGCCAGCGCCTGCCCAGTTTACGCTGCGCGTGTTGCGTGGAGGTCAGCGCTAACGCCAGTAAAATCACCCAGCTCACAATACCCAGCGTCAGATAAGGACGCGTCACCAGTTCGCGGCCCAGCAGCGCCAGATTGTTAATCCCCAGTTCCAGCAGCGCATAGCTGGTAAGGTGCAGCGTCGCCCAGGCAAAACACCATAGCCCCAAAAGCCGACGGGTGCGAATCAATAATGGTTGTTTAGCGTAGCGTGCCAGCGGCGTCACGAGCAAGGTGGCCAGCAAAAATTTCAGCGCCATCCTACCCGTAAAATGCTGGATATCCTTGGCCGGGTCGGCGCTAAAGAGGCCCTGGCTGGCGGCCCAGAATAGCCAGATAAAAGGAAGTAACCCGGCCAGGTGCAGCAGCACTTTCAGCCAGGTAATCTGCTTTGCTGTTAAACGCACTTAGAAATTCTCCCGTAAGTTCAGCCCACGATAGAGAGACGCCACCTCATCGGCATAGCCGTTAAACAGCAGCGTCGGCTGCCGCTTCACGTCCAGCGCACCGCCGGAACCGATAAAACGCTCGGTTGCCTGCGACCAGCGCGGGTGATCCACATGCGGATTCACATTCGCGAAGAATCCGTATTCGTCCGGCGCGGCCAGATTCCAGGTGGTTGGCGGACGTTCGCGGGTCAGCTTAATGCTGACGATCGATTTAATCCCTTTGAAGCCATATTTCCACGGCACAGTTAAGCGGACAGGGGCGCCGTTTTGCGGGGGAAGCGCTTTGCCATAAACGCCGACGGTCAGCAGGGTCAGAGGGTGCATCGCTTCGTCAAGACGTAATCCTTCTACATAGGGATAGTCCAGTCCACCACCGATAAACCGGTCTTTCTGCCCTGGCATCTCATCCGGCGCGTAACGCGTCTGGAAAGCGACATATTTTGCGTTGCTGGTGGGCTCAACCATTGCCAGTAATTTATGCAGCGGGAAGCCGACCCAGGGCACCACCATCGACCAGGCTTCCACACAGCGCATACGATAGATGCGCTCCTCTAACGGGAAACGGGTGGTGAGGTCGTGATGATCCAGGGTCAGGGGTTTGGCCACTTCGCCATCGATCTTCAACGTCCATGGATCGGTTTTGAGGCTTCCAGCGTTGGCGGCTGGATCGGCTTTGTCGAGGCCAAATTCGTAGAAGTTATTGTAGCCAGTTACTTTATCTTCCGGCGTGAGCGTCAGTTTGTTTTGCCACTCGGCAGGTTTCGTAAAGGTGAGCGGGGCACCGGAAGGGGCCTTAGGCCGATCGTTGCCTTTAAACCAGTCGAGCAGGTCGGCGTGTGCCGCCGGGGAAAGGGTGAGCGCGGTGGCGCTGATGCCAAGCATTTTCAGGATCTGGCGGCGCTGTAACATAAAGACAGACTCGGACGTTACGTCGGCTTCCGTCAGTTTTCGATTTTTCATGGCATCCTCCGTCATGCGTTTTTCTAAGCATGACGGAGGAGAGAGATTCACGCGAATATGTCACGAAAATTTGAAGATTAGGCGATTTTCACCAGCGCGCGACCGTGGAACTGATTTGCCATGATCTTGCTGGCATACTCCGGCGCCTGGCCGAGCGTGATTTCCGTTGCGCTCTGGGTATAGAAGGATTCTGGCAGATCGCGCACCAGCCGTTCCCAGGCTTCCTGACGACGGGCGGATGGCGTCATAACGGAATCGACACCCTGCAGGCGTACGTTACGCAGAATAAAAGGCATCACGGTGGTTGGCAGGGCAAAGCCTCCCGCCAGCCCGCAGGCGGCAACGCAGCCGCCGTAGTTCATTTGTGCCAGCACTTTTGCCAGCACCTTATCACCAACGGTATCCACCGCCCCTGCCCAGACCTGTTTTTCCAGTGGACGGGTTTCGGCAAACTCGTCGCGACCAAGAATACGGCTGGCACCGAGCTGGCGCAGATAGTCGTGCGTGCTTTCGCGACCCGAAACCGCTGCGACCTGATAGCCCAGCGTGTGCAGCAGCGTGACGGCCGTACTGCCCACGCCGCCGCTGGCGCCGGTGACGACAATTTCACCCGACTCAGGGTGGATGCCGGCATCTTCCAGCGCCATCACGCATAGCATGGCGGTAAAGCCTGCGGTGCCGATGATCATCGCTTTACGGCCATCCATACCTTTCGGCACCGGTACCAGCCAGTCGCCCTTCACCCGCGCCTGCGTGGCCAGCCCGCCCCAGTGATTTTCACCGACGCCCCACCCGGTGAGCAGCACCTGCTGGCCGGTATGGAAGCGCGGATCTTCGCTGGTATGAACCCGGCCCGCGAAATCAATCCCGGGTACCATCGGGAAATTTCGGATGATTTTACCTTTGCCGGTAATGGCCAGTGCATCCTTGTAATTCAGACTGGACCAGTCGATGTCGACAGTGACGTCGCCTTCAGGCAGTCGGCTCTCTTCAATGGCTTGCACCGAAGCAACGGTTTTGCCGTCCTGCTGTTCTAAGATCAAAGCCTGCATACAGGATCCTCACTATTCTGATGATTGGAAAATTTGTCCTGAAGACTATACTCGCTCAATGAAACGCGATGCCGATTTAACGCAATAAATTGCCAGATACACCCGATTTGGTAGTATGCCGCATTTGAAATGCAAGTTAGCGCTTACTCGCTACCCCATCAACCCACGGAGTAATCTCAAGGATGCGATTAACGACGAAGTTCTCAGCTTTTATCACCTTGCTGACAGGACTTACCATTTTTGTCACCCTTCTGGGTTGCTCTTTAAGCTTTTATAACGCCATTCAGGACAAACTGGTCAACCGGGTACAGTCTGTCGCATCGGTGATTGATACGCGTCTGGTGACGACGTCGTTACCGACCCTTTCCCGTGAACTTGATGAGTTAATGGTCCCTGTCGATATTGTGCAGATCGACATTCAACAGGGAAAGCATCGCGTATTAAGCCATGAACGGCAGGGAGGTTATCGGCCTGCGGGCGTAGTGAGCCAGTACCGGGAAGTGACGGTACATTCCCTTAAAAATCCTGGGATGACTATACACATGGTCTATCTCGATCCGATGGCCAGCTATTTCCGCTCCATGATGACCACTGCGCCGCTCACCGTCTCCGTGGTGTTTATTGTCATGCTGATCTTTCTCGCGGTCCGCTGGCTGCGGCGCCAGCTCTCTGGTCAGGAGCTACTGGAGCTCCGCTCGGTACGGATCCTCAACGGTGAACGCGGACCGCAGGTGAGGGGCTCGGTCCATGAATGGCCTGCACGCGCCAGCAGCGCGCTGGATACGCTGCTCTCCGAAATCCAGTTTGCCAGCGATCAGCGTAGCCGTATGGACACGCTGATCCGCTCTTATGCCGCCCAGGATAATAAAACCGGCCTTAACAACCGTCTTTTCTTTGATAATCAGCTCGCCACGCTGCTCGACGATTCAGAAAAGGTAGGGACACACGGGGTGGTAATGATGATTCGCCTGCCCGATTTCGATCTCCTGCGCGACACCTGGGGACAGCGGGCCGCAGAAGAGAATCTCTTCACGCTGATTAACCTGCTCTCCACCTTTATTATGCGCTACCCGGGCGCGTTACTGGCCCGCTATCACCGCAGCGACTTTGCCGTATTGTTGCCTCATCGCACGCTGAAGGAGTCGGAAAGCATTGCCAGCCAGCTGCTGAAGGCGGTGGATGCGCTGCCGCAGAGCAAAATGCTCGACAGGGACGATATGGTGCATATGGGGATTTGCGCCTGGCGCGGTGGGCAATCGGCTGAACAGGTGATGGAACATGCCGAAGCCGCCACCCGCAACGCTGTGCTGCAGGGAGCGAACGGATGGGCAGTGTATGATGACTCGCTACCGGAAAAAGGGCGCGGCAACGTGCGCTGGCGAACGCTAATCGAGCAAATGCTTAGCCGCGGCGGACCACGTATTTATCAAAAACCCGCGGTCATGAAAAATGGCAATGTGCATCATCGCGAGTTGATGTGTCGTATTTTTGACGGGACGGAAGAGGTTATCTCAGCGGAATATCTGCCGATGGTGCTGCAATTTGGCCTCTCTGAAGAGTATGACCGCCAGCAAATAACCCGGCTGATTCCGTTTTTATCGTTCTGGCCTGAAGAAAACCTGGCGTTACAGGTCACTGTGGAGTCGTTAATACGCCCGCGTTTTCAGCGCTGGCTGCGTGATACCTTAATGCAATGCGAAAAATCGCAACGCAAACACATTATTTTTGAACTTGCAGAGGCGGATGTTGGTCAACACATCAGCCGGTTACGCCCGGTGGTACGTTTGATCAATGCGCTCGGCGCGCGTATTGCGGTGACGCAGGCCGGTTTAACGCTGGTGAGTACCAACTGGATCAAGGAGCTGGATGTGGAGTTATTAAAGCTACATCCAGGCCTGGTAAGGAATATTGAGAAGCGAACGGAAAACCAGCTGCTGGTACAGAGTCTGGTTGAAGCCTGCAAGGGAACGCGGACACAAGTCTTTGCCACGGGCGTGCGCTCCAGAGGTGAATGGCAGATGTTAACAGAGCGCGGCGTCATGGGCGGTCAGGGGGATTTTTTTGCTGCCTCTCAACCGCTTGACACCAACGTGAAAAAATATTTGCAAAGATACTCTGTTTGACCTGCCGTTTACGCTGTTTTCACGTAGAATATCGCGCCTGTAGCTTTGAGTATGTCGAGCAAATAGCCAGTGAACGACCTTTAACGGGTTACAAATGTCAGTGGGGAACGCTACTGTTTACTCAGCCCTGAGGGAGTCAGGGGATGAATTTGTAACATCAGGAAACGTACTGCACAAATTTTCACCGTTGCAGATGATTTTTGCGCCTTGTCGCTGCTGCGTGTGGTTGGTAAAGTAAGCGGATTTTGTTTTCCGCCCCAGCTTTCAGGATTATCCCTTAGTATGTTGAAAAAATTTCGTGGCATGTTTTCCAATGACCTGTCCATTGACCTGGGTACCGCGAATACCCTTATTTATGTAAAAGGACAAGGCATCGTATTGAATGAGCCTTCTGTTGTGGCCATTCGTCAGGATCGTGCAGGCTCGCCGAAAAGCGTCGCTGCAGTGGGTCATGACGCGAAGCAGATGCTGGGTCGTACCCCTGGCAACATCGCCGCCATTCGCCCAATGAAAGACGGCGTTATCGCTGACTTCTTCGTGACTGAAAAAATGCTTCAGCACTTCATCAAGCAGGTTCACAGCAACAGCTTCATGCGTCCAAGCCCGCGTGTTCTGGTGTGTGTGCCGGTTGGCGCAACCCAGGTAGAACGTCGCGCTATCCGTGAATCTGCCCAGGGTGCAGGTGCACGTGAAGTGTTCCTGATTGAAGAGCCAATGGCGGCGGCAATCGGTGCAGGTCTGCCTGTTTCTGAAGCCACCGGTTCGATGGTGGTGGATATCGGTGGCGGTACCACTGAAGTGGCCGTTATCTCTCTGAACGGCGTGGTCTACTCCTCTTCCGTACGTATCGGTGGTGACCGCTTCGATGAAGCCATCATTAATTACGTGCGCCGTAACTACGGCTCTCTGATCGGTGAAGCGACCGCAGAGCGTATCAAACACGAAATCGGCTCTGCGTATCCGGGCGATGAAGTGCGTGAGATCGAAGTGCGTGGCCGTAACCTGGCTGAAGGTGTTCCACGCGGTTTTACCCTGAACTCCAACGAAATTCTGGAAGCACTGCAGGAACCACTGACGGGCATCGTGAGCGCAGTAATGGTTGCGCTGGAACAGTGCCCACCAGAACTGGCGTCCGATATCTCCGAGCGCGGTATGGTTCTGACCGGTGGTGGTGCGCTGCTGCGTAACCTCGACCGCCTGTTAATGGAAGAGACAGGTATTCCTGTCGTAGTTGCAGAAGATCCACTGACTTGCGTCGCCCGTGGTGGTGGCAAGGCGCTGGAAATGATCGACATGCACGGCGGCGATTTGTTCAGCGAAGAGTAGTCGAGTTTGAGAGGGTAGCAATTTGCTACCCTTTCTCTCTGACGCGAGAATACGCATAGCCTATGAAGCCAATTTTTAGCCGTGGCCCATCGCTACAGTTTCGCCTTATTCTGGCGGTTCTGGTTGCGCTTGGGGTCATTATTGCCGATAGCCGCCTCGGTACGTTCAGCCAGATCAGAACGTACATGGATACCGCCGTCAGTCCTTTCTACTTTGTATCAAATGGTCCCCGTGAACTCCTCGACTCCGTTTCACAAACGCTGTCTTCGCGTGACCAACTCGAACTCGAAAACCGGGCATTACGCCAGGAACTGCTGCTGAAAAACAGCGAACTGCTGATGCTGGGGCAATACAAGCAGGAAAACGCGCGTCTGCGTGAGCTCCTCGGCTCGCCGCTGCGTCAGGATGAGCAGAAAATGGTCACGCAGGTGATCTCCACCGTGAACGACCCTTACAGCGATCAGGTTGTGATCGACAAAGGGAGCGTAAACGGCGTGTATGAAGGCCAACCTGTTATCAGCGATAAAGGCGTGGTGGGCCAGGTGGTCGCCGTGGCCAAGCTGACCAGTCGCGTGCTGCTGATTTGTGATGCTACCCATGCGCTGCCGATCCAGGTTCTGCGTAACGACATTCGCGTGATCGCGGCCGGTAACGGCTGTACGGATGACCTGCAGCTGGAACACCTGCCTGCCAACACGGATATCCGTGTCGGTGACGTACTGGTGACCTCCGGTCTGGGTGGACGCTTCCCTGAGGGCTATCCGGTTGCGGTGGTCTCTTCGGTGAAACTGGATACGCAACGGGCCTATACCGTGATCCAGGCGCGTCCAACCGCAGGTTTACAGCGTCTGCGCTATCTGCTGCTGCTGTGGGGTGCCGATCGGAATGGCGCTAACCCGATGACGCCTGAAGAGGTGCATCGTGTAGCGAATGAACGCCTGATGCAGATGATGCCGCAGGTTCTCCCGCCTGCGGATTCCATGGGGCCGCCTGCGCCCGTGCCAGCGCCGGCTACAGGGTTAACGCAGCCGCTGCCGGATGCGCCGCCACCGCCTAAACTCTCTTCGGGAGGGCAGTAGTGGCAAGTTATCGTAGCCAGGGACGCTGGGTCATCTGGCTCTCGTTTCTCATTGCACTGTTACTGCAGGTAATGCCCTGGCCGGATGAGATTCTCGTTTTCCGGCCAAACTGGGTATTGCTCATTCTGCTTTACTGGATCCTTGCCCTGCCGCATCGCGTAAATGTCGGCACAGGTTTTGTGATGGGTGCCATACTGGATCTCATTAGCGGCTCTACGCTTGGCGTGCGCGCCTTGTCCATGAGTATTATTGCGTACCTCGTCGCACTCAAATTCCAGCTCTTTCGTAACCTTGCGCTCTGGCAACAGGCTCTGGTCGTGATGTTATTGTCGCTCGCTGCGGATATCGTTGTTTTCTGGGCAGAGTTTTTAGTGATCAACGTCTCTTTCCGACCGGAAGTGTTCTGGAGTAGTGTAGTAAACGGTGTGCTCTGGCCATGGCTGTTCCTGCTGATGCGTAAGGTTCGCCAGCAGTTTGCTGTGCAATAAAAGGTTTCTATGACGTCTTTGTATCTCGCTTCCGGCTCCCCGCGCCGCCAGGAACTCCTGACGCAGTTAGGGGTATCTTTTGAACGCATCGTGACCGGCATTGAAGAAAAACGTGCCGAGGGCGAAAGTGCTCAACAGTACGTGTCGCGCCTGGCGCGCGAGAAAGCGCAGGCTGGCGTCGCCAGTGTACCGCGCGATCTTCCCGTGCTGGGAGCAGATACCATCGTTATCCTTAACGGTGAAGTGCTTGAGAAACCCTGCGACGCCGATCATGCGGCGCGCATGCTGCGCAAAATGTCCGGACAAACGCATCAGGTGATGACGGCGGTCGCGCTGGCTGACCGTCAGCACGTGCTGGATTGCCTGGTGGTGACGGATGTGACATTCAGAGTACTTACCGATGATGAGATCGCCGCTTATATTGCCAGCGGTGAACCGATGGATAAGGCAGGTGCATACGGTATTCAGGGGCTGGGTGGCTGTTTTGTCAGGAAGATTAATGGCAGCTATCACGCCGTAGTCGGCTTACCGCTGGTGGAAACGTATGAGTTGCTGAGCAATTTTAACTCACTGCGTGAGGGAAGGGATAATTATGACGGCTGAATTGTTGGTAAACGTAACGCCATCGGAAACCCGTGTGGCCTACATTGATGGTGGCATTCTTCAGGAAATTCATATTGAGCGTGAAGCGCGGCGCGGAATAGTAGGCAATATCTACAAAGGTCGTGTCAGTCGTGTACTACCGGGTATGCAGGCGGCTTTTGTAGATATTGGACTGGATAAGGCGGCATTTTTACATGCCTCCGATATTATGCCGCACACCGAGTGCGTCGCCGGCGAAGAGCAAAAACAGTTTGCCGTGCGCGATATTTCTGAGCTGGTGCGTCAGGGACAGGATCTGATGGTGCAGGTGGTGAAAGATCCCCTCGGCACTAAAGGTGCCCGTCTGACCACCGACATCACCTTACCTTCCCGTTATCTGGTCTTTATGCCTGGCGCATCGCACGTGGGCGTTTCGCAGCGTATTGAGAGCGAAAGCGAGCGTGAGCGCCTTAAAAAAGTGGTCAGCGCGTACTGCGATGAACAGGGCGGATTTATCATCCGTACCGCCGCGGAAGGGATCAGCGAAGAAGACCTGGCGTCCGACGCGGCGTACCTCAAGCGCGTCTGGACCAAAGTGATGGAGCGTAAAAAACGCAATCAGACCCGCTGCCAGCTCTATGGTGAGCTGGCCCTTGCTCAGCGTGTTCTCCGTGACTTTGCCGATGCTCAGCTTGACCGCATTCGCGTGGACTCTCGCCTGACTTACGAAGCGCTGCTGGAATTTACCGCCGAGTACATTCCGGAGATGCCTGGCCTGCTGGAGCATTACACGGGGCGTCAGCCGATCTTCGATCTGTATGATGTCGAAAACGAGATCCAGCGTGCGCTGGAACGTAAGGTCGAGCTGAAATCTGGCGGGTACCTGATCATCGATCAGACCGAGGCGATGACCACCGTCGATATCAATACCGGCGCGTTTGTCGGCCATCGCAACCTGGATGACACCATCTTTAACACCAACATCGAAGCCACGCAGGCCATTGCGCGCCAGCTTCGTCTGCGTAATCTGGGCGGCATTATCATCATCGACTTTATCGATATGAGTAATGAAGACCATCGCCGCCGCGTGTTGCACTCGCTTGAGCAGGCGCTGAGTAAGGATCGCGTGAAGACCAGCATCAACGGGTTCTCACAGCTGGGGCTGGTGGAAATGACGCGTAAGCGTACCCGTGAAAGCGTGGAGCATGTGCTGTGTAATGAATGCCCAACCTGCCATGGACGCGGAACGGTAAAGACGGTTGAGACCGTCTGCTACGAAATTATGCGTGAAATCGTCCGCGTTCATCATGCCTACGACTCCGATCGTTTTCTGGTCTATGCTTCCCCTGCGGTGGCTGAAGCGCTGAAAGGCGAAGAGTCACACGCGCTGGCGGAGGTGGAAATTTTTGTCGGCAAACAGGTAAAAGTACAAATTGAACCGCTCTATAACCAGGAGCAGTTCGACGTCGTGATGATGTAAGACGCAGTTCGCTGTGTGACCAAAGCTGACAAGGAGAGATGCGTGAGGCGATTGCCGGGGATTTTATTGCTTACAGGGGCAACGCTGGTCGTGATTGTCGCGTTGCTCGTGAGTGGGCTACGCCTCGTTTTACCGCATCTGGACAGTTGGCGTCCGCAACTGCTGGCAAAAATCGAATCCACCACCGGCGTGCCGGTGGACGTCAGCCAGATAAGCGCCAGCTGGCAGAACTTTGGCCCGACGCTCGATGCCCGGGATATTAATGCCAGCCTGAAAGATGGCGGCCACCTCAAAATCAAACGCGTGACCCTGGCGCTCGATGTCTGGCAAAGCCTGCTGCATCTGCGCTGGCAGTTTCGCGATCTCACCTTTTATCAGCTCCAGTTTCTGACCAATACCCCCATCTCGGGTGGCGACAGCAGTCAGGGGCTTGAGGCCAACCGTTTTAGCGATCTTTTCCTGCGCCAGTTCGATCATTTCGATCTGCGCGACAGCGAGGTGAGCTTTATTACCCTCTCTGGACAGCGCGCGGAACTGGCGATCCCACAGCTGACCTGGCTCAACGGCAGAAACCGGCACCGCGCTGAAGGGCAGGTGAGTCTCTCCAGCCTGAACGGTCAGCACGGCGTCATGCAGGTACGCATGGATCTGCGGGATGATGACGGTCTGCTCAACAACGGCAAAGTCTGGCTGCAGGCCGACGATGTGGATGTGAAGCCGTGGCTGGGGGAGTGGATCCAGCAGAATATGCAGCTGGAAACCGCCCGTTTCAGCCTTGAAGGCTGGCTGACCCTGACGAAAGGCGAATTTGCCAGCGGGGATATCTGGCTCAAGCAGGGTGGCGCAAGCTGGAAAGGTGAAAACCAGCAGCACCAGCTTTCCGTCGATAACCTTACGGCGCACGTAACCCAGGAGAAAGAGGGATGGCAGTTCGCCATTCCGGATACGCGTATCACCATGGACGGCAAGGCCTGGCCGCGCGGCGCGCTGACGCTGGCCTGGATGCCGGAGCAGGAGGTCGGCGGCGTGGCAAACAAACGCAGCGATGAACTGCGCATCCGCGCCAGCAATCTGGATCTCGGTGCCATTGAAGGCCTGCGCTCGATGGCCGCAAAGCTCTCCCCGGATCTCGGCGAGATTTGGCTGGCCACGCAGCCGAGCGGGAAGATAGACGCCCTGGCGCTCGACATCCCGCTGCAGGCAACGGAAAAGACCCGTTTTCAGGCCTCGTGGAAAGATCTTGCCTGGAAGCAGTGGAAGCTGCTGCCGGGGGCGGAACACTTTAGTGGCAAGCTGGAAGGCAGCGTGGAAGACGGCCGGCTGACGGTTGATATGCACGACGCGAGAATGCCTTACGAGACGGTGTTCCGCGCGCCGCTGGAAATTGAACAGGGCAACGCTGTGCTTAACTGGCTGCGTAACGATAAGGGTTTCCAGCTTGATGGCCGCCATATCGACGTTAAAGCCAAAGCCGTACATGCCCGTGGCGATTTCCGCTATCTGCAGCCAGCAGGTGATGAACCCTGGCTGGGGATCCTGGCGGGGATCAGTACCACTGATGGCTCTCAGGCCTGGCGTTATTTCCCGGAAAACCTGATGGGTAAAGCGCTGGTAGATTATCTGAGCGGTGCCATTCAGGGCGGTCAGGCCGATAATGCCACGCTGGTTTACGGTGGCAATCCACATCTTTTCCCGTACAAACATAATGAAGGTCAGTTCCAGGTACTGGTGCCGTTACACAACGCCACCTTCGCGTTCCAGCCGGGCTGGCCGGCGCTGAAAAACCTGGACATTGAGCTTAATTTCCTCAATGACGGATTGTGGATGAAGTCAGACAACGTGGCGCTGGGCGGCGTGACGGCCAGCAACCTGACGGCAAATATCCCCGACTATTCAAAAGAGAAACTGCTGATTGATGCCGACATCAACGGTCCGGGTAAAGCCGTGGGGCCCTATTTTGAGGAGACGCCGCTAAAAGCGTCGCTGGCGGCGACGCTGCAGCAACTCCAGCTTGATGGCGATGTGAATGCTCGCTTACATCTTGATATTCCGCTGGACGGCGAAATGACTACCGCCAAAGGCGACGTCCGTCTGAAGAACAACAGTCTGTATATCAAACCCCTTGAGAGCACCCTGAAAAACCTCAGCGGGCAGTTCAGTTTTGAGAACGGTAACCTGAAAAGCGAGCCGCTGACCGCCAGCTGGTTTAATCAGCCCGTGAATATTGACTTCTCGACGACCGAGGGGGAAAAGGCGTATCAGGTGGCCGTCAATCTGAACGGTAACTGGCAGCCATCGCGCATGGATGTCCTACCGAAGCCGATTGAGGCGTCAGTGAATGGCGCGGTCGCCTGGCAGGGCAAGGTTGCAATCGATCTGCCTTATCACGCGGAGGCGCGTTATCAGGTCGACATTACGGGCGATCTGAAAAACCTGCAGAGCCAGCTGCCTGCACCGCTGGATAAACAGCCCGGACAGCCGCTGCCGGTGAAGCTGAACGTTGACGGCAACCTGAACAGCTTCGAGCTGACCGGAAGCGCGGGCGGGATGAACCACTTCAACAGCCGTTGGCTGCTTAACCGCAAGCTCACCCTCGATAAAGCCATCTGGACGACGGATAGCCGCTCCACGCCACCGCTGCCGCAGCAGTCGGGCATTGAGCTCAATCTCCCGCCAATGGACGGTGCAGAATGGCTGGCACTGTTCCAGAAAGGTGTGGGGCAAAACGTTGATGAATCGGCCCAGTTCCCGCAAACCATTACCGTACGCACCCCGTCGCTGATGCTGGGCGGGCAGCAGTGGAACAACCTTAGCATTGTGTCTCAGCCCACCGCTAACGGCTCGAAAGTGGAGGCTCAGGGCAGGGAGATCAACGGTACGCTCACCATGCGTGATAACGCCCCATGGCAAGCGGCGATCCGCTATCTCTATTACAACCCGGCAAGCGCGAGCGGGAAAAACTCGCCGGCCGAGACATCGCCGTTGAGTAAGACATCCCGCGTTGATTTTAGCGGCTGGCCCGATCTCCAGCTGCGCTGTGCGGAGTGCTGGCTGTGGGGGCAAAAATATGGCCGTATCGACGGTGATTTCGCCATTGATGGAAACACGCTGAAGCTCTCCGGCGGCCTGGTTGATACCGGTTTTGGTCGCATGACCGCCGCAGGGGAATGGGTGAATAATCCCGGTGAACAACGTACGTCTCTGAAAGGTGACATTAAAGGTAACAAGCTGGATGCGGCCACCAATTTCTTTGGTATCAGTACACCGCTGCGCGGTTCGTCATTTGACGTCGATTACGATCTTCACTGGCGTGACGCACCGTGGAAGCCGGATGAGGCCTCGCTGAACGGCATTCTGAAAACCCGCTTCGGCAAAGGTGAAATCGCTGACGTGAGCACGGGGCGTGCAGGGCAGATCCTGCGCCTGCTGAGCTTTGATGCGCTGCTGCGTAAGCTGCGCTTTGATTTCAGCGATACCTTCAGCGAAGGGTTCTACTACGACTCCATCCGCAGTACGGCGTGGATCAAGGACGGCGTGATGCATACGGACGACACGCTGGTGGACGGCCTTGAAGCGGATATCGCCATGAAAGGCTCGGTCAACCTTGTGCGTCGCGAGCTGGATATGGAAGCCGTGGTGGCGCCGGAAATCTCCGCCAGCGTGGGTGTGGCGGCGGCCTTTGTGGTGAACCCGATTGTCGGTGCGGCGGTGTTTGCCGCCAGCAAAGTGCTGGGGCCGCTGTGGAGCAAGGTCTCCATTCTGCGCTACCGCATTACCGGTCCGGTGGATAAACCGCAGATTAACGAGGTGCTGCGCCAGCCGCGCAAAGATGCACAGCAATGATTTGACGTGGGCAGGTAATTGCCTCACTCTCAATAAATACGATCTTTATACCGCCACGGGCGGCAACGAACGAGTAGCAATACGATGAGTCTGAACCTGGTAAGTGAACATTTGCTCGCAGCGAACGGCCTGAGCCATCAGGACCTGTTCTCCATTCTTGGTCAACTGACCGAACGCCGTCTCGACTACGGCGATCTCTATTTCCAGTCGAGCTATCACGAATCCTGGGTTTTAGAAGACAGCATCATCAAAGATGGTTCTTATAATATCGACCAGGGCGTCGGCGTTCGTGCCGTCAGCGGCGAGAAAACCGGTTTTGCCTATGCCGATCAGATTAGCCTGACCGCACTTGAGCAGAGCGCGCAGGCCGCGCGTACCATTGTGCGTGATACCGGTGATGGTCGCGTGAAAACCCTCGGTGAAGTGTCGCACTCTGCGCTCTATACCACCATCGATCCGCTGCAGAGCATGAGCCGTGAAGAGAAGCTGGATATCCTGCGCCGCGTGGACAAAGTGGCGCGTGCTGCCGATAAACGCGTGCAGGAGGTCTCAGCCAGCCTGAGCGGTGTGTACGAGTTGATTCTGGTTGCGGCCACTGACGGTACGCTGGCGGCGGATGTGCGTCCGCTGGTGCGTCTCTCCATCAGCGTGCAGGTCGATGATGACGGCAAACGCGAGCGCGGCTCCAGCGGCGGCGGCGGTCGTTTCGGCTATGACTGGTTCCTGGGGGATGTTGACGGTGAAGCGCGCGCTGACGCGTGGGCAAAAGAAGCCGTGCGCATGGCGCTGGTGAATCTGAATGCTGTCGCGGCACCGGCGGGGTCATTCCCGGTGGTGCTGGGTGCCGGCTGGCCGGGCGTGCTGTTGCACGAAGCGGTAGGACACGGTCTGGAAGGCGATTTTAACCGCCGCGGTACGTCCGTATTCAGTGGTCAGATCGGGCAACTTGTCTCCTCTGAGCTGTGCACCGTGGTGGATGACGGTACCCTGCGCGATCGTCGTGGTTCGGTGGCTATCGACGACGAAGGCACCCCAGGCCAGTACAATGTGCTGATTGAAAACGGCGTGCTGAAAGGCTACATGCAGGACAAACTCAACGCGCGCCTGATGGGCGTTGCGCCAACGGGTAATGGCCGTCGTGAATCCTATGCGCACCTGCCAATGCCGCGCATGACCAACACCTATATGCTGCCGGGCAAATCGACGCCACAGGAGATTATCGAATCCGTTGATTACGGTATCTTTGCGCCAAACTTTGGCGGTGGCCAGGTGGACATCACTTCCGGGAAGTTCGTCTTCTCCACGTCAGAAGCGTACCTGATCGAGAAAGGCAAAGTGACCAAAGCGGTGAAAGGCGCAACGCTGATTGGCTCCGGTATTGAAGCCATGCAGCAGATCTCCATGGTCGGTAACGATCTCAGGCTCGATAACGGCGTGGGCGTCTGCGGTAAAGAGGGCCAGAGCCTGCCGGTTGGCGTGGGCCAGCCAACGCTGAAAGTGGACAACCTGACGGTGGGCGGTACGGCCTGACCTGCGTTCACATAAAAAACAGGCGCTACCGGGTAGCGCCTTTTTTTTAACGTAAGTGACCCAGCGGTATCTCCGGATCCGGCTCGTGGGTGATGCGGTTGCGTAAATCGCGACGAATGATCTCGATCGACCAGAACCAGATGAGATGACCTACGATCTCTGACACGTGCTCATACCAGGGAAGTGCAAACAGCGGTGGTGTCAGCCCCATCAGCGGGAAGGAGATCATATGAACAAAAAGCTGGGCTAACGCACCCGCCAGCAAACCCTGCCAGAGTTTAATTTTCGGAAAGACTTCAGCAACTACACAATATCCCACCGCGAAGACAACGGAGAAAATAATATGTGTTACGCCAACCCAGTTAAATATATGTCCGGCAAAGGTATAAACCGCCGCGTTAGGATCAACAACGCCCAGCCAGTCGCGTAAAAAAACATAAGGTGGGTTTAAAAAATTACGGGAGCAATCTATCTGACCCGCGGCTCTTATTAATTGCTCCGGCCCACAGGCGGCGGTGAATAAATCGGTGGGGCTTCGTGGCGGGAGGGGGACCTCGGCACCCCATTTGACAAACGCGGAGACAATCCCTGCAATCAAACCGATGAACGCGGCGAGTCCATAGCGCCTGCGTGACGGCGGTGTTTGTTCAAATATATTCATTTCTTTTCCTTGTTTAACGTCATCCTGCGGAATACATTTTATTATTCAAATCAGCAACAAATTAATAACAGTCTGAATGCCAGACTGTTATTAAGGTAAAGGCCAGGCGGCGGCAGTGTCAATTCGCTATTCCTGATAGTGGCAAAAGAATATTTCAGGATGAAGGTCTGCTTCATCCTGAAATATTAATGGCGCGGATATTTCAGAAATTAATCACTTATTCCTTTCTTCTTCCCCGCATCCCCTGAAACAGCTCTGCCACGTCCACAAAATAGTCGGTCAGATAGTTAATACATACCTGTACCTTGAGCGGCAGCTTGTCTTTTTCGGTATACAGGGCGTACACCGGGCGCGGATCGGATTGATAGCGCGGGAACAGGATCTCCAGCACTCCGCTGTTGATCTCGTTGATCACCCACATCAGCGGCACGTAGGCGATCCCGGCCCCGGCCACCAGCCAGCGCGAAATGGTCATCGGGTCGTTGGTCACAAACCGGCCTTCCGGCAGCAGTCGGGTGGAGATCCCTTCCGGGGCAATCAGCTCAAATTCATTGTCGGGCCGTACGCTGTACTCCAGCCACGAGTGGTTGCTGAGATCGGCGGGTTTCTCGGGGACACCGTACTGTGCGAGATAGCTTTTTGAGGCGCAGACCACCATCGGCATGCTGCCCAGCCGACGCGAGAACAGGCTGGAATCCTGTAATGCACCGACGCGGATCACCACATCCAGCCCGTCGGCAATCAGATCCGGCGCTGGAATACCCGTCACCAGATTGACGGTCAGCCCCGGGTATTCTTTCAGCATATCCGCGGTCATGGCGGCGAGAACATTTTGTGCCATAGTTGAAGAACAACCAATGCGCAGGGTGCCAATAGGCGTGTTGTTAAAGGCGTAGAGTTGCTCGTGAACATCCTGCACTTCATGCAGCATGCGGCGACAGCCCTGATAGTAAATTTTACCCGCTTCCGTCAGCCCAATGCTGCGGGTACTGCGGTTGAGCAGCTTGACCTGAAGCTCATCTTCCAGTTTGGACACTGTCTGGCTGATGGATGAGACGCTCATCTGAAGCTGGCGTGCCGCCGCGGTAAAAGAGCCCAGTTCTACCACTTTGGCGAAGACCGACATGCGTTTTAAACGTTCCATTGTTCACTCTGGCTTAAAAGTGATTTAGATCACATATTATAGATAACAGCATAACAGTTACGTTAATATATTATTAATTACATAACGGCTGCGCCATTCCCGCCCGGCGTTTCTTGCTCTCCTGCGGTGGCGTACGCTAAAAAATTCTGAAGACTGCACTCTCGCTTATCAAGGTCAACATGAGTCTGTTTCCCGTTATCGTGGTGTTCGGTCTGTCGTTCCCACCGATATTTTTCGAGCTGCTTTTATCACTGGCGATTTTCTGGCTGGTGCGCAAGGTGCTGGTTCCTACCGGGATCTACGATTTCGTCTGGCATCCTGCATTGTTCAATACCGCGCTGTATTGCTGCCTGTTTTACCTGATATCGCGCATGTTTGTCTGAGGTTGATGTGAAAACGCTAACAAGAAAAATCTCCCGCACCGCCATCACCATGGCGCTGGTTATCCTCGCGTTCATCGCTATTTTTCGCGCCTGGGTCTATTACACCGAATCGCCGTGGACGCGTGACGCGCGTTTCAGCGCGGATGTCGTGGCGATCGCTCCCGACGTGGCCGGGCTTATCACGGCGGTTAACGTTCACGATAACCAGTTAGTGAAGAAAGACCAGGTGCTGTTCACCATCGACCAGCCGCGTTACCAGAAAGCGCTGGAAGAAGCGGAAGCGGACGTGGCCTATTACCAGGCGCTGGCCGCAGAGAAACGTCGTGAGGCAGGGCGTCGTAATCAGCTGGGCGTTCAGGCGATGTCTCGCGAAGAAATTGATCAGTCCAACAACGTGCTGCAAACCGTACTGCACCAGCTGGCGAAAGCACAGGCGACGCGCGATCTGGCGAAGCTTGATCTGGAGCGCACCGTGATCCGTGCGCCCGCTGACGGCTGGGTGACCAACCTGAATGTCTATGCCGGAGAATTTATCACCCGCGGCTCAACCGCTGTGGCGCTGGTGAAACAGAACTCCTTCTACGTGCTCGCCTATATGGAAGAGACCAAGCTGGAAGGCGTACGTCCCGGTTTTAGGGCGGAAATCACGCCGCTTGGCAGCAACCGCGTCTTTAAAGGTACCGTGGACAGCGTCGCGGCAGGGGTGACCAACTCCAGCAGCTCTAACGATGCAAAAGGGATGGCGACCGTCGATTCCAACCTTGAGTGGGTACGTCTGGCCCAGCGTGTGCCGGTGCGTATCCACCTGGACGAACAGCAGGGTAATGTGTGGCCTGCCGGTACCACGGCGACGGTGGTGATCACCGGGGAAAAAGACCGGGACGCCAGCCAGGACTCATTCTTCCGTAAAATTGCCCATCGCCTGCGCGAGTTTGGTTAACCGCTATGGGTATCTTTTCCATCGCCAGCCAGCACGTTCGCTTCGCTGTGAAGCTGGCGTGTGCCATTGTGCTGGCGCTGTTTGTGGGCTTCCACTTCCAGCTTGAAACCCCTCGCTGGGCGGTGCTGACGGCGGCGATTGTCGCGGCGGGTCCAGCCTTTGCCGCGGGTGGGGAGCCCTATTCAGGCGCGATCCGTTATCGCGGGATGCTGCGTATCATCGGGACGTTCATCGGCTGTTTCGCGGCGCTCACCATTATTATTCTGATGATCCGCACGCCGCTGCTGATGCTGATGGTGTGCTGCATCTGGGCGGGGTTCTGCACCTGGATCTCCTCGTTGGTGAAGGTCGAGAACTCCTATGCCTGGGGACTGGCGGGTTATACTGCGCTGATTATTGTCATCACCATTCAGTCCGAGCCGCTGCTCGCGCCGCAGTTTGCGGTTGAACGCTGTAGTGAGATTGTGATTGGTATCGTCAGCGCCATTGTCGCTGACCTGCTTTTCTCTCCGCGCTCCATTAAACAGGAAGTAGATCGCGAGCTCGACGCGCTGATTGTGGCCCAGTACCAGCTGATGCAGCTATGCATTAAGCATGGTGACAGTGAAGAGGTAGATAAAGCCTGGAGCGGTCTGGTCCGCCGGACGCAGGCCCTGGAAGGGATGCGCAGCAACCTCAATATGGAGTCGTCGCGCTGGGCGCGCGCCAACCGTCGCCTTAAAGCGCTCAATACCGTCTCCTTAACGCTGATTACCCAGGCATGCGAAACTTACCTCATTCAAAACACCCGACCGGAAGCGGTCACTGATACCTTCCGCGAACTGTTTGCCGAACCGGTGGAAACGGTGCAGGACGTGCACAAGCAGCTTAAGCGCATGCGCCGGGTCATCGCCTGGACCGGGGAGCGCGATACGCCCGTGACGATCTACACCTGGGTCGGCGCTGCGACGCGCTACCTGTTGCTGAAACGCGGCGTGATCGGTAACACTAAAATCAGCGCGGCGGAAGAAGAGGTGCTGCAGGGGGAAGTGGTGATCAAGGCGGAATCTGCCGAGCGTCATCATGCGATGGTCAACTTCTGGCGTACGACGCT
Source organism: Enterobacter sp. K16B (assembly GCF_020216105.1). Classification (NCBI taxonomy): domain Bacteria; kingdom Pseudomonadati; phylum Pseudomonadota; class Gammaproteobacteria; order Enterobacterales; family Enterobacteriaceae; genus Enterobacter; species Enterobacter sp. K16B. The sequence continues at coordinate 911 of NZ_JAIWJZ010000086.1, read as the reverse complement.
GGCCTGCATGCTCGGCACGCTGTTCTGGCTGTGGACGGGCTGGACCTCCGGCAGCGGCGCGATGGTGATGATTGCCGTCGTTACCGCCCTTGCGATGCGCCTGCCTAACCCGCGTATGGTCGCCATTGATTTCCTGTACGGCACCATCGCCGCATTGCCGATAGGTGCGCTTTACTTCCTGGTGATCATTCCGTCTACCCAGCAGAGCATGCTGCTGCTCTGTATCAGCCTGGCGGTGATGGCGTTCTTTATCGGCATTGAGGTGCAAAAACGACGTCTCGGATCGCTGGGGGCGCTGGCGAGCACGATTAACATTATTGTGCTGGATAACCCGATGACCTTCCATTTCAGCCAGTTTCTTGACAGCGCGTTAGGCCAGCTGGTGGGCTGTTTCCTGGCGATGATGGTTATTCTGCTGGTACGGGATAACTCACAGGCAAGAACGGGACGCGTGTTATTGAACCAGTTTGTATCGGCTGCCGTGTCGTCCATGACCACCAATACGGCGCGTCGGAAAGAGAACCATCTGCCCGCACTCTATCAGCAGCTGTTTTTACTGCTGAACAAGTTCCCGGGCGATATCGCCAAGTTCCGCCTGGCGCTGACCATGATCATTGCACACCAGCGCTTGCGTAACGCGCCGGTGCCGATTAACGACGATCTGTCGGCCTGGCACCGTCAGCTACGTCGCACTGCCGACCACGTGCTGTCCGCCAGCAGTGATGACAAACGACGTCGTTACTTTACGCAGCTGCTGGAAGAGCTCGATATCTACCAGGAGAAGCTTAAGATCTGGGAAGCACCGCCTCAGGTGACCGAGCCGGTAGGACGGCTGGTCTTTATGCTGATCGCTACCAGAATGGCCCTCACGGATAACTGACTGAAGTAAAAAAGCGACGCCAAAAGCGTCG
>NZ_JAIWJZ010000085.1:0-5792 GCF_020216105.1 Enterobacter sp. K16B | reverse complement strand
GCGACCAAATGTTGGAGCAAGACTTGCTACCGTTGGTCCGTGTCAGACACGCGCCTGGTTGTCGACCGCGAGCATACCGAGTGCGCGCGTGAATTTCTGGGTTAAATAACCGGTTTCGTTGCTGGAAGCAGAGGCGCACAGCATCCCGGTGGAGAGCCAGCGGTTGACCGTAACGCCGTCGGCGTTCTTCTCAATAAAGTTGGCATCGCGGTCTTCTTTAATCAGTTTAGCGATGCGGTCGAACGCCTCTTCCCAGCTGATTTGCTGCCATTTGTCGGAGCCAGGCGCGCGATATTCAGGGAATTTCAGGCGGCTTTCTGAGTGGATAAAGTCCACCAGACCCGCCCCTTTCGGGCACAACGCGCCGCGGTTGACCGGGTGATCCGGGTCGCCTTCGATATGGAAAATAGACGCTTTGGCGTTTTTAGCACCGTCGCCGAGGCTATACATCAACAGCCCGCAACCGACAGAGCAGTACGTACAGGTATTACGGGTTTCGCGGGTGCGTAGCAGTTTATACTGCCGCGTTTCCGCCAGCGCTACGCCGGGCGCAAAGCCCAGTGCCGCTGCCGTGGTGCCTGCCATACCGCCAGCGCAGATCTTAAAGAACTGCCTTCTGCTGACCTGCATGGGTCACTCCTTGTTTCGACATTGCTTACATATAGTGTTTTGACTTCGCGGTTGAAGAAGGACCGCAAAGGAAAAAATTTGCGTTAATCCCTCAATTCCACGAGGGATATCATCAGAATACCACAATGTTGGTACCGCTGTTCTAATGGCGTTAATACAAAGTGAACGTATTATCACCATGCTGATTATAAAGTGTGATATTGATCACATTAACAGCGCTGCATGTTAAAGCGGTGTAGCGGGCGCCAGGTTGCACCCCTTCTGAATGAGTAGGAGAATGGTTGCCGAATAGTTGATCCATACTATGCGTAAAGCCTGTGGTTTGTGCTGCAATAGCAGGCTTACCTTCGTGGTTGTTCAGGAATAGCGCTGTGTCTAAACAAAATCGTGCCCCTCATTCATCACCCCTGCCTGCCGGCATTGTGGAATTGTCGGTACACAGGCCGCCCCACATTGCCCACGCCACGCCTGATTATCTGGCGGAAGAGGTGCCTGTTGCACTCGTTTACAACGGTATCTCGCATGTGGTGATGATGGCTTCGCCAAAAGATCTCGAACTGTTCGCGACAGGATTCTCCCTTTCGGAAGGCATCATTGAGCACCCGCAGGAGATCTACGGCATGGACGTGGTGCAGGCATGCAACGGCCTTGAGGTGCAAATCGAACTCTCCAGCCGCCGCTTTATGGGATTAAAAGAGCGCCGTCGCGCACTGGCCGGGCGCACCGGCTGCGGCGTGTGCGGTGTTGAGCAGCTCAACGATATTGGCAAGCCTGTTGTACCTCTGCCGTTCACGCAGACCTTTAATCTGGCACACCTCGACCATGCGCTTGAGCATCTCAACGATGTTCAGCCCATCGGCCAGCTGAGCGGCTGCACGCACGCGGCAGCGTGGGTATTGCCGTCGGGCGATATCGCCGGGGGACATGAGGACGTTGGCCGCCACGTGGCGCTGGATAAGCTGCTGGGTCGTCGTGCGCGGGAAAGTGAGGTCTGGCTGCAGGGCGCCGCACTTGTTTCCAGCCGCGCCAGCTATGAGATGGTGCAAAAATCGGCGATGTGCGGGGTGGAGATCCTGTTTGCCGTATCGGCGGCAACCACGCTGGCGGTAGAGGTGGCAGAGCGCTGCAACCTGACGCTGGTGGGCTTCTGCAAGCCGGGAAGGGCAACCATTTATACCCATCCACAGCGATTAATAGTTGATCAGTAATTTTGAATGATAATAGCAAATCCTTCCGCTTTTAGTTGTTCGTGATGAGGTCTACTATTTATCACATCAAGGCACGGTGCCTTATCTAAACAACTTAATGAAAGGGTTTAAATCATGAAAAGCATCAAAACTTTTGTCGCTGTAATCGCTCTGGCTGCTTCTTTCGGTTCTTTCGCTGCGCAGACCGTGACTGCAACCGCCTCTACCATTGACGGCGCAGAAGCGAAAATCGCGGCTCAGGCTCAGGAAGCGGGCGCATCATCTTACAAAATTACTCAGGCGTTCTCGGGTAACCGCGTTCACATGACCGCTGAACTGAACAAATAAGTAATATTGCCGCTGTCCCTGCTCTTCGGAGCCGGGACAGGTTTACTTCCACGACTCCTTCCTCGGTTCTCCCGCCTATCTTCCAGGCATTTTCTTATTAACGAAACAATAACTGTAAAAATTTCCCCTCTTTGGTTACCTTTGTTTGAAATTAATCATATTAATACACAGTTTTAATATAGGGTCAGGCCAGATTCCTCCATATATTTATTAATTATATATTCAATAAAAATATGAGTAATGTTCAGCTCTTAGGATTTCCTCAGGCGCAAATCCTAAAATCATTTTGAATTATTGTTCGCGTTAATTTGTGGTGCTATTTTCCAGACGCAAATTTTGTAGTGCTGATATCCAGACCAGATATTCATTATTTGGTTTGTTTTGTATTTCACTCACATAAGGAAATAAAATGAACGCGATGTTTAAAAAAGGGGTGCTGGCCTCCGTGCTGGCTGTCGCGGCGTCTTCGGCAATGGCGGGAACCAGCCTTGATCTTCAGGTGAGCGGTAAAGTTGTTCCATCCTCCTGTACGCCTTCTGTTGTCAGCGGCGGTAGTAATGCGGATTTTGGTACGGTTAAAGCAACGTCTTTAAACTACAACACGGTAACCTCTCTTCCGGATACTAAAATTATCCCTATTTCTATTACTTGCGAAACCCCTACGCGTGTTGGTGTGACGTTTAACGATGCGCATGCGGACTCCGCGCCAACCGAATACTTGTCTACCGAGTTTAGCGATCCTGAGTTTTTGTTAACCTCTCAAAGTACAGCAGGATTGGGCATGTTTAACGGTAAGAAGATCGGTGCTTATGCCATGGGTATTCAGAGGGATAAGGGTACCGCGACAGACGATACGGGTGCGACGCTGTACCCAGTATTTTCACAGGATGCTACCGCGACTTCGGGCTGGCATATCAAATCCGGAATCCATTATCTGCCGGTTGTTACGGATAAAAGTGAGACCTACTCTTTCACCAAAGATTCCGGTGCTGATACACCTGCTGCGCTGAAACAGATTAATTTTAATGTCGGCATCGTGGCGCAGATCAACCCCGCTGGCGAGCTGAATATTACCGACGAATTAACGCTGGACGGTTTAACCAACGTTGAGCTGGTTTATCTGTAATAGCCTCAAAATGAACACTCCACATCTGTGGAGTGTTTTTTCAGTATTACTGGACTACTATTATGCTGCTTTTGAAAAGAACGCTGATTTGTGCCTGCCTGTTAGCCTCGTTTAATACACTGGCTGCTGGAATGGTGCCAGAAACCCCACTGTTGATCGTTAAAGAAGACGAGCAGGGCGCCAGTATGGACGTCAAAAACACGGATGCCGACGCCCAATTGCTGTATACCAAACTGGTTGATCTACCCGACGACCCAAAACCTGGCCTGATTGTGACACAGCCGGTGGTACGTGTAGACGCGGGCAAAACCCAGCGCGTGCGCTTTGTACTAAAAAATAGCGCGGAGCCGCTGAAGGTGGAACACATCAAGCGCGTTATTTTTACCGCTATTCCGCAGCGTGAAAAAAATAAAGTAAAAGTCGCATTCAGCCAGAATTTGCCCGTTATTATTCGCCCGGCCGGGCTGGCGGTTAATCTCGAACCCTGGAAAGACTTAACTTGGCAAATGAACAACGGCAACGTCACTGTCGAGAATAAAACCCCTTACGTTGTTCGCATGGAACAAAAAGCTAAATTATTGCCATCCGGTACGACGGTTCAATTCTCTAAGACGTATATTTTGCCGAATGAAAAAATGACAGCGAGTGCGAAAACGAAAATAACGTCGGCAGAAAAACAGATTGAAATATATCCTGTATCCCGTTATGGCTATCAAGTGCAAAGTTATCTTACTGATCTGAAAGAATAACAACTTATTTCTCAGCGCATGGAGTCGTCATGTTAACGGTTTCCTGTAAAAAGGGAATGCTGGCGTTTTGCTTTACGGCGCTCGCTTTTAGTATTCGGGCGGAAATAAACCCTATAGCGAATGAATCAGTGGAGTCAGACCGGGCGAAATTTGACACCGAAGCGTTAAAATCCCACGGTCTTGATCCAGCCATTGCTGAATACTATTCCATGGCTGCCCGTTTTGCTCCCGGAAACCATAACGTGACCGTTAATATTAACGGTAATCAGCGTACCCTTATGTCGGTGAAATTTAATGAAGAAGGTACGCCCTGTATTAATGACGAGTTTCTGAAAAATGCGGGCCTGATTAAGAAAACCGCACAGGGCACCTGCCCTCAAATTAGTCAATACTGGCCTGGGTCGACTCTTCAGTCTTCCCCGGAAATTGAAGAAATAACAGTCGTGGTTCCTCCGGAAGCGTTGGATCCTGATTTCGGACGTCAACGGGTGGAAGTGCAGGGTGGCCGTGCGGCAATGCTGAATTACGCCATGTTCGGCACCCACAACCAGTATGACGACAACAACGCAGACCGTTTCCAGTCGAGTTTAGAACTGGGCTTTAACGCCGGGGACTGGATTGTACGCAGCACGCAGTTCATCAGCGACGGTAGCGATCAGCGCTTCGACTTTTCCTCACTCAATACCTACGCCCAGCGTACCTTCACCGATTATGGCGTGATGGTACAGGGCGGCCAGATTAACGTGGCCAATAGCCGCTTCAGTATTCCGGTGATATACGGTGTACAGATGATGCCAGATAACGCGCTTGTGCCGCTGGCAGGTACGGGCGTGGAAGTGAGCGGTATCGCCCGAAACCCTCAGGCCCGTGTCGATATTCGCCAGGGCGGACAGCTGATTTACTCGACGCTGGTGCCTGCCGGGCCGTTTAACCTGGACGATGTACCGCTGTCTAACCTCAACACCGACCTTAACGTCACGGTGACCGAGACCGACGGCAGCGAAAACCGCTTTACCGTGGCGGCGAGTACTTTTCGCAGCAGCCACGTGGGACGTGCGCCGGGCTTTAGCCTGGCGGCAGGCCGTGTTGAAAACGACATGGAATCGCGCCTCGAAAAACCGTGGGTGGTCTCTGCCAACAACGGCTGGTCCATCAACAGGCGCATGAATGTCGTCGCCGGTATGTTGATGGCGGATAACCACTATTACGGTTTCTCCGGCAACCTCGATACCACGCCGATGCAGAACCTGTATGCCTCGCTCGGTTTTCTGGCGTCGTTAGACAACCAGACGCAAACGAAGGGCAACAAAACGACGCTGGATGTAGGTTATGCGCTGCCGTGGGGCATCGGCATTTCAATGGGCGGCAGCTACGGCACGCCGGGTTACCGTGAAATGACGGAGCTTTACGGGGATGACGACGATATGTCGCAAACCAAATACGACACCAATGTCGGTATTAACTGGTCCAACACCACACTCGGCCACTTTTCTCTTAGCTTTTACCGCAACAAGAGCTGGAACAGCGAAAACGATAGCCGCCGTTTTGTCTCTTCATGGTCGCAAAGCTTCACATACTTCAACGTGAGCGTGAACTGGGAATCGGATGTCAGCCGTAACGACGACAGCGATAACGATCTGTTTTACGTGAACGTGTCGATCCCGCTCGGACGTACCGGCGTCAGCACCAGCTCCTGGTATCGTGAGGGCGAAGGCAAGCGTTCCTACGGCACGCGTGCGATGGGATCGCTTA
>NZ_JAIWJZ010000084.1:0-19199 GCF_020216105.1 Enterobacter sp. K16B | reverse complement strand
TGAGTGAGTGCAGCCAACGCACCTGCAACTTGAAGTATGACGGGTATACAACGATCTCGTTATGGCGAGGCTCCTGTACAAATACACGTTATCGCTCTGGTGGGTTCGAGAGAACCGGCACAGGGTAAAACAGGCACTGTCGAATCAAGGCTTTGTCAGTATAACTTCCCTCGCGGGATACGGTGTACAGTGCTGAACCCAGGACGTGGGGATCTCCTCTTCGACATGCCCTGTCTTGCTCGCCCCTGAGAGATTTTTATTATTCAAAGGGAATTCATTATGTCTTACGCTATTCACAACCAGAACCCGACATTCAATGACAGCGCCATCGCGCAGTATATGAATACCGATTTTATCGTCCTCGATATTTCATTATGCGTGGCGCTGGCGCGCGAGCAATTCTTCGAAAAATTAAAAGACGATGATATCCCGTCGCATATTTTCATTGAAGACCATGGCCGCCTGGCGGGGATGATTGCCGTGCGCCAGTTGCTGCAGACTTCCGATACGGTACAGCCGGTGAAATCGCTGATGATTTCGCAATTTTTACAGGTCAAACCGGAAGATGAACGTGCCGACGTTGCCGGACTGCTGGCCCACGGCGACGCGGATGTCGTGCCCGTGGTCACCCACGGGAAGCTCGTCGGCTGCCTGACCGAACGGGAAATCGCCCATCTGCTGGAAGATGACGTTACCGAAGATGCCCAGCTTCAGGGGGCGACGCTGCCGCTGGAGAAGCCCTATCTGGAAACCAGCGCCTTTAATCTGTGGAAAAAACGCTCCGTCTGGCTGCTGCTGCTGTTTGTCGCCGAAGCCTACACCAGTTCGGTCATTCAGCATTTCGAAGAGGCGCTGGAGTCCGCCATCGCGCTGGCGTTCTTTATCCCGCTGCTGATTGGCACAGGTGGCAACAGCGGAACCCAGATCACCTCCACGCTGGTGCGCGCCATGGCGCTGGGAGAGGTGCACCTGCGCGATGTCGGACGCGTGCTGCGTAAAGAGATGAGTACGTCGCTGATGATTGCCGCCACGCTGGGCCTTGCCGGGTGCATCCGGGCCTGGATGATGGGTATTGGGCTGGAAATCACGCTTATCGTCAGCCTGACGCTGGTGTGCATTACGCTGTGGAGCGCCATCGTCTCGTCCGTGATCCCGATGGTGCTCAAGCGCTGCGGCATTGACCCGGCGGTTGTCTCCGCGCCGTTTATCGCGACGCTTATCGACGGTACCGGGCTGATTATTTACTTCAAAATCGCGCAATATACGCTGGGGCTGGAGTGATCTTGCGAGCACCGCTTTCCCGTGATTGCGGTGCTCACTGTGCTACACATCACCCAGTTGATGCGCAATCTCACGCAACTGCTGGGCCAGCGCCTGGAGGTTTTTCCCCTTCTCTCCTTTCGGCCCGGTAGACTGTCGCACCACCAGACGGGCAGGTAAAATCGAGGACATACGCAACGCATTATCTTCGCCGCTGTCCAGAATGCGGCGCACCGCCTCTTTACCCTGCAGATCTAAATCCAGTGAGACCGTGGTCAGCGCCGGGTAGAAGAACGAGCTTTCGTAAGTGTCATCATAGCCAATCACCGACTTCTCGCCCGGAATGGAAATCTGCTGCTGGTGGAAGGCGCTCAGTACGCCCAGCGCCATCTGGTCGTTGCCCACCAGCACGGCGGAAAACTGCGGCGTTTCACGCAGCATCTGCAGCGCACCGGCATACCCGCTCTGCGCATCCCAGTTGCCGCGGATCACCGAGGCGGGCTCCAGGCCGTAGCCTTTCAGGGTTTCGATCCAGCTTTTTAGCCTCAACTGTGCCGACACAGAGGACTCTGGCCCGGCCAGCAGGGCGATGTCGCGATGGCCCAGTTCGTAAAGGTATTTAACGCTGGCGCGGGTGCCGTCCGCCGGGTTAAACGAAACGTTAAACACGGAACTGTACGGGTCGACATCCAGGAACAGACAGACAATATCATCGTTGTCAGTCGCGATTTTCTGCGCCTCTTCGGCCTCCAGCGGCACGTTAATGATCACCTTGCTCACCCGCTGGGACTTCAGCTCGTTGATAGAATCCTGAATACTGTGGTTGACGTTCTCATCAATCATGGAAATCAGGACCTGATAACCTTCCACATTCGCATAGCGTTTTACCGCCGCAGCCACCTGAGAAGGGGCATGCAATGCGAGCGAAATCGTCACCAGTCCGACAGTCTGGGTCTGTTTGCCGACCAGCTGCTGAGCCAGGCGGTTGGGCACATACCGTAATAACTCTATGGATTTCTCCACCTTGCTACGCGTGGCGTCGGATACATTGGCAGATTTATTCAGTACCCTGGACACGGTCTGATAGGAGACGCCCGCATGGCGTGCCACGTCCTCTAACGTTGCGCTTTTCGACTTCATGGTCCGGTTCCTTATGTTGTTATGCGCTGATTGTAACAGGGGCGCTGGAAAAAAACGCTTACCGCCCTCTTTTCACTGGCACAACACCATCAAAAAGTATGACGCTCACAATGACACAACCTGCGACAAATCTCATTACCTGATACAAAATTGTCTATTTTATTTGCACTTAATCACACATTTATGATCATGCAATTGCCAGACAAAAGGTTTAGGCATTTTATGACAGCGGATTTGTGAACGTATTACAAAACAATAAGAGGGTAACAATGAACACGACGATCCGCTCTGTATCCGTTGCGCTGGCTGCCGCGTTAGCGTCTCCATCGCTGTTTGCCGCGTCTTCGGTACCGATTGATTTCCATGGCTATCTTCGCTCCGGCGTGGGCGTCTCACGGGATGGTGGGATGGAGGAGTGGCAGAAGAATAAAATTGGCCGTCTGGGTAACGAAGCCGATACCTACGGCGAGCTGGAACTGGGCTCTGAGGTTTATAAAAAGAACGACGTAAGCTTTTATCTCGATAGCATGGTAAGCATGGTGTCTGACGGCTCTAACGATAACGAAACCACCTTTGGCGACGATGCCCAGTTTGGCCTGCGTCAGTTGAACCTGCAGATCAAGGGGCTGATTCCGGGCGATCCCAACGCGGTGATCTGGGGTGGGAAGCGCTATTACCAGCGCCACGACCTGCACATCATCGACACCAAATACTGGAATATCTCGGGATCCGGCGCAGGTATTGAGAACTATACGCTCGGCCCTGGCGCAGTCTCCGTGGCGTGGATCCGCGGCGATGCCAACGACGTGGACTACCGCGTTGACGGTGATAACGACGTGAACATCAACTATATCGATCTGCGCTATGCGGGCTGGAAACCGTGGGCAGGCGCCTGGACCGAAGTCGGCATCGACTACGCCATGCCAAACCCGACCAACAAGCAGAAAGAGTACGGCGGGCTGTACGAGGCCGACAACGGCGTGATGGTAACCGGCGAGATCAGCCAGGACATGCTGGGAGGATACAACAAGCTGGTGTTGCAGTACGCCAACAAAGGCCTGGCGCAGAACATGGTGTCCCAGGGGGGCGGCTGGTACGACATGTGGAACGATGTGAACGATGCAAGCGGCTACCGCGTGATCAATACCGGCTTAATTCCCATTACCGACAAGCTCTCCTTCAACCACGTGTTGACCTGGGGTTCGGCGGACGACACTACGCAATATACCGATAAATCGCGCCTGATTTCCCTTGTCGGCCGCGCGCAGTACCAGTTTACCGAGTATGTCCGCCTGATTGGCGAAGTGGGTGGTTTCTACCAGAAAGACACCTACACCGACGGGTCTGACTACAAGCAAAGCGGCGAGAAATACACCCTTGCCCTCGGCCTGGCCGATGGCCCTGACTTTATGTCGCGTCCGGAACTGCGTGTGTTTGCGTCTTACTTGAATGATTCCGAAAAAGGGAAATCCTTCGAGGACGGCACCGCGAATAATACCTGGAACTTTGGGGTGCAGGTCGAAGCCTGGTGGTAAACCTTCATTTTTAAAATGCGTTAATCGTTATTGTATCTCCAGCTAATTGCAGCGTATATCTCTGCTCAGGGATAGCCATTATTTTGGCTATCCCTTTTTTATATTTACTGATTAAAGTGTTCATCTAATAACTGACGTAAGGCATCAGACTGCCTGCCAAATATGGCGTGCACCTGCTGACCGATAATAATTACGCCCAGCGCCCCTTCATTCTGTAGCGCCTCAGAGTCAACCTTATTTAAATCTTTAACCGTCACGCGCAGGCGGGTAATGCAGGCTTCGACGTGTTCGATATTATCGTCACCGCCAAACGCGGGAATTAAACGCTGGGTAATTTGACTGTCCATAATATGCCTCATTCTATGCAGATAAAAAAATGCCTGCTCGTGGAGCAGGCTCTTTGCCTTTTGCCCGGCGGCGCTGCGCTTGCACGGGCCTACGGGTTGGGAAGGCCGGGTTAGCACAGCGCCACCCGGCAATAAAACCGCACTACGCTTTACGCCTGAGCACCCGACAGTCCCACGGCAGCAGCACGGTATCGCCCGCGGCGGCGGCGTCTGTCATGCAGTCGGTATACCCTTGTGGCAGCGTGATGTACTGCTGCTGTGCCGTGTAGTTCTGCACAAACACCCAGCTGGTTTCGCCGTCCGTGCGCGCCGTGGCGACCACGCCCGGCGGGAGTTCACTCTCGATGGCGCGCGGCAGCGCCAGCTCGTTGATAATCCCGGCGAAGAAATCGCGCTGGAACGGCAGATCGTTGCGCGAAGCGACGTGCCACGCCTTGCCTTTACCGACGCGGTTGACCGTGACCGCAGGGCGACCGGCGTAGAAATCATCGCGGTAGGCCGCCAGCACCTGTGCGGACTCCGCGTGGATCAGCTCGCATAAATGCCGCACCTGATACGGCCCCTGCAGGCCTGCCGCGTTGCCCGCCAGCCCCTGAACCAGATTGCGCTCCCCCTCACCCAGGCAGTCGATCTCTTCTGCCCAGATGCCCAGCAGCTTGCGCAGCGGCCCGGGGAAACCGCCCAGATGACAGAGATCGGTCTCATCCACCACGCCGGTCCAGTAGGTCGTCACCAGATGTCCGCCATTAGCCACAAAGGCTTCTGCCCGCCCGGCAAATCCTTCGCGTACCATGTAAAGCATGGGGGCCACCACCAGCGCGTACTGGCTCAGATCGCCGTCAGCGTCAATGACATCCACCGCGATGCCTTTTTCCCAGAACGGACGATAGTGCTCGTTGACGGTTTTTTCGTACTCCATTCCCATATTGCGCGGACCTTCGGCATCGTCCAGCGCCCAGCGGTTTTGCTGGTCGAAGACGATCGCCACCCGGGCCTCGGTACGGCAACCGACCACACCCGACAGGCGGGCCAGCATTTCGCCCAGGCGCGTCACTTCGCGCCCGACGCGGGTATCCAGATGGCCCACGTGGTCGATAACCGCGCCGTGGAATTTTTCCACCGACCCGCGGCTTTTACGCCACTGGAAGTACTGCACTGAATCCGCCCCGTGCGCCACCGCCTGCATTGACGAGAGAATATGCATCCCCGGCTTTTTCAACTTGCTGGTTGGCTGCCAGTTGGTGGTGCTCGGCGTTGACTCCATCAGCACGAAGGGCTTACCGCCCTTCAGGCTGCGCATCATGTCATGATACATGGCGGTGTAGCAGGCAAGCGCCGTTTCGTCTTTCTCCCGGTGCCACATCGGGTAGCTGTCCCAGGAGATAAAGTCGATCGCCTTCGCAAGCTGCCAGTAGTCGTAGTCGTAGAAATACTCCATAAAGTTGGTGGTCACCGGCAGTTCAGCATTCGCGGCTTTTAGCGGGGCCACTTCATGGCGGCAGAAATCGGTCACCTGCGCGGTATTGAAGCGACGCCAGTCGAGGTTCAGGCCATGAATCGACACTTCTCCCTGCGGCGCGGGGGACGCAATCTGCGACCAGTCAGTATAGGTATGGCTCCAGAAGGTGCTCCACCACGCGTGGTTCAGCGCGTCGAGAGTTTTGTAACGCGCTTTCAGCCAGTCGCGGAAGCGTGCCTGGCACAGATCACAGTGGCATTCACCGCCGTACTCATTGGAGATATGCCAGCCCAGCACCGCCGGATGGTGGGAATAACGCTCTGCCAGCAAGCCGTTTATTTTGAGCGTTTTCGCGCGGTAGACCGGGGATGACATGCAGTGGTTATGACGGCCTCCATGCAGCGCGGGCACGCGGTTGCGCCCGACGCGCAGTACCTCAGGGTATTTTTGCGACATCCACGCCGGACGCGCGCCGCTTGGCGTCGCCAGGAAAATATGAATACCTGCCGCATAGAGTTTTTCAATAATATTATCCAGCCACGCAAAATCATATTCCCCTTCACGCGGCTCCAGCTTCGCCCAGCTAAATATGCCCACCGACATGATATTACATTTCGCCTGCTGCATCATGGCGATATCTTGCTCAATAATACCGGGGTAATTCTCCCACTGCTCCGGGTTATAGTCGGCGCCATGCAATAACGCCGCGACCTTTGGGCTTAAAGGCGCAAATTTATTCATATTGAAAACGTCCTGAATGGAGATAAAAATTATTTAAATACCGTTATTGATGGCAGCACTTTTCCCTGGCAATCAAATAATGCCTGATTCTCACGGGCATTCCCCTCTTTCCATTCGTCATGGATATATTTCATGCCGGCTTTGGTCGCCCACGTGGTGCCCGGGACGGCAATCCAGGTCGGCTCCCAATAAAAGATGCCTTTGCCGCGCTGGTCCGGAACATCAATAACGGCCTGCATTAAATCGTGAATATAATCGTACTGACCTTGAACGGTGCCCGGATAGCCGCCGTCTTTTTCTTCTTTCGCCTGGAAACTGTTTTCAGCGTTATCGCAGTTGTCGAGCGTATAGCCGTAGGCCGCTTCCACCACAATCACATCTTTGTTATAGCGCTTGCTGATGTCATCCATATTGGCTTTCAGCGCGCTTATCGGGCCGTTCCAGTAGGTGTACATCGACAGGCCGATGATATCGAACGGCACGTTGCGCCTGGTGATCTCATCAAACCACCAGCGGAAGGTGTCATTTTTGGTGCCTTCGGCCAGATGCAGCATGACTTTCACCTGCTCGCCGTCGGTCAGGTTCTCCTTTAGCCCGCCAATGGCGGCAGTGAGCAGCCCGGCCAGGCGGTCAAATTCGCCGCCGCCCTGCCCCCAGCTTTTTCCTTCCGGCCACAGCATGCCGCCGTTGATTTCGTTACCGATCTGCACCATGTCCGGCAGGACGCCCTCTTTCTTAAAACGGGCAATGGTGTCGCGGGTGTAGTCATGGATCGCCGTTTTAAGCTGCGGGTAGTCCATCTTCTCCCAGGCTTTTGGCTTGAACTGTTTGCCCGGATCGGTCCAGAAATCGCTGTAGTGGAAGTCGAGCAGCAGCTTCAGCCCCTGCGCCTTCACGCGCTTCGCCAGCGCAATCGTGTTTTCCAGGTTGTTACTGCCGCCGCCGTAGGTATTGCCATCCGCATCCTGCGGGTCAACCCACAGGCGCAGGCGCACGGTGTTCACGCCGTTGGCTTTGAGGATAGCAATCGCGTCCTGCTGCTGGCCGTTCTGGTTATAGAATTTCGCGCCGTGTTGTTCTGCTTCCAGCAGGGTCGAAATATCCGCCCCCTTAATAAAATCCGCCGGCATGGCGTTAAAGGGACGCGTTTTTACCGCGTCGGCAGCAAACGCACTCGGGGCAAGGCCACATGAGAGGCAAACGGCGAGCAAAGCGGGTTTGAGTCTTTTCATGATCATCCTTTGGTACTCCCGGAGGTCAGGCCGGAGACGAAGTATTTTTGTAACGCCAGGTAGAGGATTGCCACCGGCACCGCAATCAGGACCGCGCCTGCCGCGTAGGTGGTGTAGCTGGCACCCATTTTTTGTGCCACCAGGTTATAAAGCCCAATGGGTAAGGTGTATTTGTCCGGGGTGCGCAAAATGGTGCTGGAGAGGATGAAATCTCCCAGCGGCCCGGTGAAGGAGAACAGCGCCACCACCGCCACAATCGGCTTCGAAAGCGGCATGATGATCTCGATAAAAATCCGGAAGTTGCTGGCCCCGTCCATGCGCGCGGATTCATCCAGATCTTTCGGGATGGCATCGAGGTAGCCTTTCATCAGGTAAGTGTTCATCGGGATCATGCCGCCTACGTAGATCAGCACCAGCGCCAGATGGCTGTTGATAAGACCCAGCAACTGTGACAGCACGAAGATGGCAATCAGCGCCGAGAACTGCGGGATCATCTGCAGCAGCAGGAACAGCATCAGCCCGTTCTGGCGTCCTTTAAAGCGAAAGCGCGAAAACGCGTAGGCGGTAAAGCTGACGCTGATTAAGGTCAGCACCATGGTCAGAAAGCTGATTTTCATCGAGTTCCAGTACCAGGTCATGTAGTTCACCTGGCCATTGAACAGGTCGGCATAATGCTGCACCGAGACGTTCTCGGGAATAATCGACGAGCTCAGCAGGCTGTTCCCCGCGTTAAACGACGCGCCGACCGTCCACACCAGCGGGTAAATGATGATTGTCGAGACCAGCGCGATAACCAGCCAGGAGAGCGAGAGGCGTACCCACTTCTCACGTTTAATACTTTGTGATTGAGCCATTGTTACGTTCCTTACGCCATGTCGTCATTTTTGAACGATTTCGTGGCGCGGAACTGCCACAGCGCCAGCCCGACGACAAAGATCGACAGCAAAATAGTGATGGTCGCCGCAATCGCGTATTGCGAAGAGGACATCGTCAGTTTGTAGATCCACGACACCAGGATATCCGTCCCACCCGCATTCGACCCCACCACCGCCGGTCCGCCGTTATTGAACAGATAGATGATGTTGAAGTTATTGAAGTTGAAGGTGTACTGGGTGATCAGAATCGGCGCAATCGAGTACAGCACCAGCGGCAGCGTGATGGTGCGCAGCTTCGTCGCGCTGCTGGCACCGTCCATGGTCGCCGCTTCGTAGAGATCGTCCGGAATGGCCTGCAGCACGCCGGTGGTCATGGCGAAAACAAACGGGAAGCCGAGCCAGGTCTGCATCATAATCAGCGCCGTTTTGGTCCAGAACGGATCGGTCATCCACGCTTTTGGCGCAATGCCGAAGAAGGCCAGTATGGCGTTGTTGATCACCCCAAAGGAGTCGTTGAACATCCCGGCAAACACCAGAATGGTGACAAAACCCGGTACCGCCCACGGCAGAATGAAAATGGTGCGGATCAGCGGTTTAAAGCGCAGATCCTTCTGGTTGACCAGGATGGCCAGCAGCACGCCTACCGAACATTGCAGCGTAGTGGCGAGCAGGGTCCAGACCACCGTCCACTGCAGCACGTCGAAGAAGGTCGAACGCCAGATCGAGAGCGTGAAGATATTGATAAAATTCTTAAACCCGACCCAGTCTACAAGCTTAGCCGGCGGCGTGTGGTACAGGTTGTAGTTGGTAAACGCAATGGCAAAGCCGAACAGTATCGGGAAGACCACCACAAACACCAGCAGGATAAAGCCAGGGGTGATCATCAGATACGGGAAGCCGTCACTCAGCAGCATCTGATACTGCTTGCGCACGCTGTTCAGCCGTAAGCCTTCATCACGTTTACGGCCATTGACCCACGCATCCCGCATCGACAGGGCATACACCACGACGCCAAACGCGCCAATCAATACGCTGATGATCCCTTCAGCCAGCAGGAAGATGGAGTTGTCCCGCGGCACCTCCTCGCCCAGCGTCACCAGCCCCCACAGCCCCTCGCGCAGAAAATCGGCAAATACGCCGATAAAACTGGCCAGCAGCACCAGGAAGATGCCCCCTTTCAGCCACTGGCGATGGTAGAACTGACCGAAGCCAGGGATAACCGCCAGCAGCAGGCCAGTCCAGGCATGACGCCCGGCCCCGTGCGGTCTGGCAAAATTTTCCGGGATGATACTCACAGACAACTCCTTTCAAAAAAACGGGAGAGCAGCCTCCCGTTCGGCGACGTCAGAACATTACTGATTGCTGGCCTGCATGGCTTCGATTTGCATCTGGATCTGTTTCTCTGCGCTATCCAGCGCGGCTTTAGGATCCTGTTTGCCGGTCAGGCTCAGCTCCAGCGCGGCGTTGGCTGGCCCCCACACTTCGCCCATCTCCGGAATTCCCGGCATGGCGGAGGCTCGCGCGGCCTGTACCGCGACGGCACTCGCTTTTTCATCGTTCTTGATAATCGGATCGTCGATCATCGCCGTCAGCGGCGGGATCTCGCGCGTGGCAACGTAGCGGGTTTTGACGTACTGCGGCTGGTTAATAAATTCGATAAATTTCTGCGCCAGCACTTTGTCTTTGCTCCACGTGGAGACCACGTAGCCTTTCACCCCAAGGAAAGAGCTCATAGGCTTGCCGTCCGGCAGCACTGGCAGCGGCGCAACGCCATAGTTAATCCCTGCCGCTTCATACGGCTGGAATGCCCACGGCCCATTGATCACGGCTGCCGCTTTCTTCTCGGTAAACAAAGAGTCGATGGCGTTCAGACCGTTGTCGCCGACTATCCCGGCAGGGAAGATCCCGTCGGCGTAGAATTTTTTCAGGTACGTTACGGCCTCTACCGCACCCGGTTTGTTCAGGCCAACGTCGCTGGCGTTATAGCCGCCTTTGTCGTTTTGACCGAAGATGTAGCCGCCCATCGGGGAGATTGCCCCCCAGCTGTAGTAAATCTGGTCGAACTTGGCGAGCAGGCCGTACTGGTTTTTCGCGCGCTGCTGTTTCGAAAAGTCATACCAGTCCTGCAGTGAGTTCAGGGGCTTGTCGATGAGGTCTTTGTTGTAGATCAGGACCAGCGTCTCGACCGCTTTCGGCACGCCGTAGAGGGCATTATCCATTCTGAAGGCATTGATTGAGGCCGGGGTGTACTGTTCCGTCTGCTTAGCCTCCAGATTCAGAGGGGCCAGCAGCCCTTGCACCACGGCACCGCCCAGCTGATCGTTAGGAATAACCAGCACGTCCGGGCCAATGCCTGCCGGGCCGTCCAGGCGTAATTTTTCCAGCTGCTGGGCGTAAGGCGTTTCCTGCACGTTAACCTTAACGTCGTACTGTTTTTCAAAGTCGGCGACCGCATCCTTTATGCCGGACGACTTCTTGATGTCTTCCCAGACGTTAAGCTGCGTGGTGGCGTGGACCTGCATCGCGAGCGTAGAGAGGATAAGCGCAGCGAGAATGTTCTTTTTCATGTTCAACCCCATGTGAAGGTATAACAATTTTATGGTTGTTATCGCATCAAACGCCTTACTCACCTCATCAAATAACGCATTGAATCTGATGCTGCACGTATGACATCAAATGCCTTTGGTTTGGTATACGCTACCCTTCACATCATGATAACTCTACAAAAAACTGCGAGTTGTGTGATCGTCATAACATTAATGGAATATCTGTATAGGGCCCATGAATACTGGAAGTTATAGTCAACACAGACAAATTGCACCGTCCAGCCATGTTAAACACAATTGTTATACGTAAAACATAACTGGCGATATACTCGGGGAACACTGATGTCGAACATACAATTGAGGAATGTCACCAAGCGCTTTGGCGACACCGTTACCTTACACAACGTGAATCTGGAGATTGAAGACGGGGAATTTGCCGTTTTTGTTGGCCCTTCCGGCTGCGGTAAATCGACCCTGCTGCGCATGATTGCGGGTCTGGAGGAGATTAGCGAAGGTGAAGTCTTAATCGGTAATGAGGTGATGAATGACGTCGCCCCTTCTCACCGGGGCGTGGCGATGGTCTTTCAGTCTTACGCACTCTATCCGCATATGACCGTCGCTGAAAACATGGGCTACGGTCTGAAGGTGAATAAAGTCCCGAAAGATCAGATCCGCCATCAGGTAGAGATGGTGGCAAAAACGCTGCAGCTCTCACACCTGCTGGACCGTAAACCTAAACAACTGTCCGGCGGGCAGCGCCAGCGCGTGGCGATTGGTCGCGCCATCGTGCGTAACCCGCGCGTCTTTATGTTCGATGAACCCCTCTCAAACCTGGATGCTGAACTGCGCGTCGAAATGCGCCTGCACCTCGCCCGACTGCACCAGGAGCTGAAAACCACTATGGTGTATGTGACACATGACCAGATAGAAGCGATGACGCTGGCGGACAAAATCGTGGTCATGAACTATGGCAAGGTTGAGCAGATGGGTGCGCCGATGGATCTCTATTACAAACCAGCGAATAAATTTGTCGCCGGGTTTATCGGTTCTCCGAAGATGAACTTTCTGCCTGCCACCGTCGAAGCCTGGCAGCCGGGCAAGCTCACCGTCAGATTGTCACAGCAGAAGTCGCTCACGCTCGCGATAACCACCACACCGCTGCAGCCGGGCAGCCATGTCACGCTGGGCATTCGTCCGGAACATTTAACCACCGACGTTAAGCGCGGCACGCCGCTGGAATTTAACTGTGAAGTGGTGGAACGGCTGGGGAATAACACTTACCTGTTTGGACAATGCTACGGCCATGACAACGTGAAGATCTTGCTGCCGGGCGACGTGAAGTTCGCGCCCTGGCAGAAGATAGACGTGGCGTTTGACGACCGTCACTGCATGGTGTTTGACGAGCAGGATGTGCGGGTAAGCGCAGATATCGACGATGCGGTGCGTTCGGTGGCTTAACGCGCGCCACCGTCTGCCAGCGCTCTCACCGCCCGCCCAAACGCCTCAATCGCCAGCGCGACATCCTCAGCCATCACCGATTCCGCCGGATGATGGCTGACGCCGCCCCTGCAGCGCACAAACAGCATCCCCACCGGCCAGCGCTCTGCCAGGGCGATGGTGTCGTGCCCGGCGCCGCTGGGCAGGGACACGGTACGCCCCTGCACCGATTCAACGGCGTCCCCCAGCAGATGCTGCAGACGCGCATCGCACGGCGTGGCGGCGATCCGGTAAAACTCCTCGGCGCCAAAACGTAACCCGCGACGGGCAGCGATGGCCTGCGCCTGCGCCAGCAGTTCAGCGAGTAGCGCGTCCAGCGGGGCATCCTGCGGGCCGCGAATATCCAGCGAGAGCGCAACCTCGCCGGGAATGACGTTAACCGCACCGGGCAGACAGCGTAACTCCCCCACTGTCGCCACAAGATTGCCGCCGGCTTGCCGGGTGGTGTTTTCAATCAGCACCATCCATTCGGCGGCGGCGGCCAGGGCATCTTTACGGTGAGCCATCGGCACGGTACCGGCGTGCCCGGCCTCGCCGGTGAAGCGGCAGTTAAGGCGGCGCGCGCCGTTGATGGCTTCCACCACGCCCAGCGCCAGCCCCTCCTGCTCCAGGCACGGCCCCTGTTCGATGTGCAGCTCCAGACAGGCGCTGAAATCGTGCGGATGGCGTGCCGCCAGCGCCACGCGGGTGGGGTCGAGCCCAGCCTGCACCATCGCCTGCGCCACGCTGATGCCCTGGGCATCGCAGGTCTCCAGCCAGCCCTGCGGCCAGGTTCCCGTCAGACCGCGGCTGCCCAGCAGGGTGATACCAAAACGGGTCCCCTCTTCGTCACCAAAGCCGACAATCTCAATCGCCTGGGCCAGGTGCACGCCCTGCTGATGCAGGCTGTCCACCACCTCGATGGCCGTGAGTACCCCGAGCATGCCGTCGTAGCGCCCGGCGTTGCGCACGGTATCCAGATGCGATCCAAGCAGCACCGCCTGCGCCCCCTCCTGCTGGCCTTCATAGCGCCCACAGATATTGCCCACGGTGTCCTGCCAGACGGTCATGCCCGCCTGGCGCATCCACTCTCCAACAAGCTGGTTGGCCTGCAGATGCTGCGTGGAGAGATACACCCGCGTCAGCCCGTCCGGGGTTTCGCTGATGGCGGCCAGCGCGTCGGCACGTGCCATCACCCGTTCTGCCGGGCTCACAGCGGCGTCTCGCGGCGATAGTGATCCCACGCGGCCTGCATCGCCGCCCCCTGCGTCGTCGCGAACTTCAGGTAGTTCAGCACCGACTCCAGTGCGCAGAGGGTGGTCATCACGCAGTCTTTGCGTGCGTTATAGCCCATGGTGCCAATGCGCCACACCTTGCCGTGCAGCGGACCAAACGAGGTGCCGATTTCGATGCCGAAATCTTCCAGCATCAGCTTACGCACCTGGTCGCCGTTGATCCCCTGCGGGATCATCACCCCCAGCACGTTGTTCATCTTGTGCTTCAGGTCGCCGAAGGTCTCCAGCCCCATCGCCTGAATGCCCTTCAGCAAAGCGTCACCATGCAGCTTATGACGCGCGATACCGTTATCCAGCCCTTCCTGCAGGATCAGCCGCGCGCATTCGCGGGCGCCAAACAGCGCGGTGGTCGCTTCGGTGTGGTGGTTCAGACGCTCCGGCCCCCAGTAGTCCATCACCATGCCGAGATCGAAGTAGTTGGAGTAGATCATCTCTTCGTCGCCGTCGCGGTGGGCGTCGGTACGGATGCCCTCCTCAACGCATTTGCGACGGCGGATCGCCTCCTCCATCCGCGCGCTCAGGGTGATCGGCGACGTGCCGGACGGGCCGCCGAGACACTTCTGCATGCCGGCTGACACCGCGTCCAGCCCCCAGGCGTCGGTCTCCAGCGCGTTGCCGCCGAGCGACGCGGTGGCATCGGTATAAAACAGCACATCGTAACGGCGGCAGATCTCGCCAAGCGCCGCGAGCGGCTGCAGCATGGTGGTGGAGGTATCGCCCTGGACGGTCAGCAGCAGGCGCGGACGAATACGTTTAATCGCATCTTCTATCTGGTCCGGGGTAAACACCTCGCCCCACGGCACCTCGATGGTATGCACCTCTGCCCGACAGCGGCGGGCGATTTCGCACAACAGGTGACCAAAGCGGCCAAACACCGGCACCAGCACTTTATCACCGGGGCGAATGGCGGAGACCAGAATCGCTTCAATCCCCGCGCGGGAGGTGCCGTCCACCAGCATCGTCCAGCGGTTCTCTGTACGGAACACCCCGCGATAAAGCGCCATCACCTCGTTCATGTAGTGGGTCATGGCCGGGTCGTACTGGCCAATCAGCTGGCTCGACATGGCGCGCAGCACGCGCGGGTCGGCGTTGATCGGGCCCGGGCCCATCAGCAGGCGCTGCGGCGGATTGATTTGCGGAAAGTGTGCGATATCCATTGTTCAGTCCTTATCAGTTGAGGCCGCGCACGGAGGAGATGAACTGCTTCAGTTCGGTGGTCTGCGGGTTGGCAAACAGCGTTTTGCTGTCGCCCTGCTCCCAGACTTTCCCCTGGTGCATAAACACCACGCGGTCGCCCACTTCGCGGGCGAAATTCATTTCATGGGTAACCAGGATGAGCGTCATCCCTTCGGCCGCCAGTTGCTCGAGCACTTTGAGCACTTCGCCCACCAGTTCCGGGTCGAGCGCGGAGGTGATCTCGTCACAGAGCAATACTTTCGGCGACATCGCCAGCGCCCGGGCAATCGCCACGCGCTGCTGCTGGCCGCCGGAGAGGCTCGACGGGTAGTAATCCAGACGGTCCCCAAGGCCGACTTTCTCCAGCATCTGCTGCGCCAGCGCCCGGCATTCGGCGGCGCTTTTTTTCAGCACCCGGCGCGGGGCGAGCATCACGTTCTCCAGCGCCGTCATGTGCGGGAACAGGTTGAAGCTCTGGAAGACCATCCCGACCGAGCGGCTGATTTCACGCGCCTGGGAATCCCGGTCGGTAATGGTCATGCCGCCCAGCTTGATGCTGCCATCCTGATAGCCTTCCAGGCCGTTAATGCAGCGCAGCAGCGTGCTTTTGCCCGATCCGCTGCGCCCGATGATGGAGATTACCTGGCCCATGTCGATATCCAGATCGACGCCCTTGAGCACGTGGTTATCGCCGTAGTACTTCTGCACCTGATTAATGGTGATGAGAGGCATTGAATTTCGTCTCCAGATAGCGGCTGTAGCGCGACAGCGGATAACACAGAATAAAGTAGCCGAGCGCCACCAGCGCAAAGACCTTAAACGGCTGATAGGTCACGTTGGTCAGCATGGTCCCGGCCTTGGTGAGCTCAACAAAGCCGATAATTGACGCCAGCGCGGTACCCTTGATCACCTGCACGGCAAAACCGACCGTCGGGGCAATCCCAATCCGCAGCGCCTGCGGAGCAACCACCCGATAAAGCGTCTGGCCGAAGGTCAGCCCCAGGCATCGCGACGCCTCCCACTGCCCCTTCGGCAGCGCGCGAATGCATCCGTTCCAGATATCGAGTAAAAACGCGCTGGTGTAGAACGTGAGCGCCAGCGAGGCGGCGGTCCACGGCGAAACGTCAATACCAAACAGCGCCACGCCGAAGAAGGCCAGGAACAGCTGCATCAGCAGCGGCGTGCCCTGAAACAGCTCAATATAGCCGCGGATAATGCGCTTCACCGTGCGTCCGCCCGTCAGGCGCAGCAGCAGGAGCGGCAGCGTTACCACCGCGCCGCCGACGAACGCCACCAGCGACAGCAGCACCGTCCAGCGCCCGGCCAGCAGCAGGTTGCGAATAATGTCCCAGTCGGTAAAGGTGGTCATCATGCCTGTACCCCCAGCCATTTGCGTCCTGCGGCCATCATCAGCTGGCGCAGGGTAATCGACAGCGCTAAGTAAATCCCGGTTGTCACCAGATAAACCTCAAAGCTCAAAAACGTTCTGGACTGGATCAGGTTGGCGGCAAAGGTCAGCTCTTCATACGAGACCTGCGACACCACCGACGAGCCGAGCATCACAATAATGCACTGGCTCACCAGTGCCGGGTAAATGCGCTGCAGCGCGGGCGGCAGCACCACGCGGATAAAGGTCTGCAGGCGGGTCAACCCCAGCACGCGTCCGGCCTCCCATTGCCCTTTCGGCGTCACCTGGATCCCGGCGCGGATAATCTCGGTGCTGTACGCGCCGAGGTTCACCACCATCGCCAGCAGCGCCGCTTCCCCCGCGGTCATCTTCAGCCCCAGATTCGGCAGGCCGAAGACAATGAAAAACAGCTGCACCACGAACGGCGTGTTGCGGATGATCTCGACGTACCCACCCCAGATCCGGCTGTACCACGTTGGGCGTCCGCTGCGGATCGCCGCCCCGAAAATACCTGTCGCCAGCCCGCCCACGGTCGCCAGCACCGTTAGCTGAATGGTGACCCACAGCCCCGCCAGCAGCTCCGGCCAGTGCGGCCAGAGCGCGGAGAAATCAAGTTGCTCCGTCATCGGCTCAGGCGCCAAGGTTTGCCGGCAGCGGAGCCTTCAGCCACTGCTCAGACAAGCCGTTCAGCGTGCCGTCCTTAATACCCTGCTCAATCAGCGCGTCCACTTTTGCCTTCAGGGCCGGTTCGTTCTTCTTGAGACCAATAAAGCACGGCGAGTCTTTCAGCATAAAGCTCGGCACCGGGGCTTTAGCCGCGTTCTGACGCGAAATGGCCGCCACCACGAGGTTGCCGGTCGCCACGTACTGCACCTGCCCGGAGAGATACGCCGACAGCGTGGTGTTATTGTCTTCGTAGCGTTTTACGTTGGCCTCTTTCGGCGCCACGCTGGTCAGCACCATGTCCTCCACTGCTCCACGCGTCACGCCGATGGTTTTTCCGCTCAGGGCGGCAGCATCTTTCAGTTCGGCGCCTTTCGGGCCAAACACGCCGAGGAAGAACGGCGCGTAGGCGCGGCTAAAGTCGATCACCTTCTCGCGCTCCGGGTTTTTCCCGAGGCTGGAAATGACCAGGTCCACCTTGTCGGTTTGCAGGTACGGCACGCGGTTAGCGCTGGTCACCGGGACCAGCTGCAGCTTGAGCTTCATCTGTCTGGCGAGGTAGCGCGCCATGTCGATGTCATAGCCCTGCGGCTGGAGATCGGTCCCCACCGATCCAAACGGCGGGAAGTCCTGCGGTACGGCGATACGAATAATGCCGCGCTTCTCGATATCCTGAAGCTGGTCAGCCTTTACCGGCAGGTTGGTGAACAGACAGACGGCCCCGGCCAGTGCAATTAACAGTTTTTTCATGGTGCTTCCCCGTAACGTTAACATGAAACAAAAGATTCTTTGAATGTGTTTTTGCAACTAATGTGCCAAGTAACGCAGCGCGGAGAATTTTCTGTTAATGCCTGATAAAACGCGGACGGGGCGAAAATGCGCCTCATTTTCGCCCCGCCGTTCTGCACCATTTCAATGCAAAGCACCAGCCTGATGCCCCATTATCGTTGTTCCAGTTCGTCCAGCTGCTGGTAGAGAGAGGCAATCTCGTGAATGCGCGGACGGCCCTTATCGAGGATCTCATGCAGCAAGGCATTTGAAAGAAGGTTGATCAGGCTGTTGACGGACGAATAGCTGTCATAGGCCGAGACGCTGTCCAGCGGGGCGCAGAGCTGCCAGCTCGCCAGCGGAAACAGGCTGTGGGCCTGCGGCTCGCACATCAGCAGCACCGGAATGCCGCTGCTCTGAAGCTGCTGCATCAGCGGGCGGATAATGCGCGGGCGGCGGCGAAAGGCCATCATGACCACCAGATCGTCGGGCGTTAAATCCACCAGCTCCTCGCTCAGGCTCTGCCCCGGCTGCGGCAGCACCAGCACCTGCCCGCGCGCCTGCAACAGCTGCTGGCGCAGGTGCAGCGCCGCCGGATAGGCGTTACGCATGCCGATGATGACAATGCGACGCGCCTTCACCATACAGGCCATCGCCTCGGCAAACTGCTGCGCGTCGAGGGCATTGACCCACTGGGTCAGGTTCGCCATCTCCTGCTTGTAGTGGCGCGCCAGCAGCGTGTTGCCCTGCACCGCGTCGCGGTTGTCGGTAAGCGGCATCCCGCTCTGGCGCAGGGTGCGCAACTCATCGCGCATGTCCTTATATTTCTCATAGCCCAGGCGCTTAAACAGACGGCTGACGGTCGCTTTTGACACCCCGCTCAGCTGCGCCAGCTCGGCGCTGTTGTAGCCGATCAGGTCGTCAAAATGATCGAAAATAAAATCCGCCACCCGCTGCTCCTGCGGCGACAGCGACGGGTATTGTGCTTTCAGACGTTCATCTAACTGTTCCATAGCGCCTCTGTAACTTTTGTTTCATCACATTTTGCTTTTCATTATACGTATCATGATACGTGCCAGTTTACTGAAACTTTTCTTTCAGAACTGGAACAACTTTTGCAGCGCCTTGTGACCTTCAGGGTTATGAGGACTTTTCATGCACAGTAATGTTTCCACACGCGGAATGGCCGTTGCGCCCCACCATCTTGCCAGCCAGAGCGCGCTGGCGGTGCTGCGCGAAGGCGGCAGCGCCATCGAAGCGATGGTGGCGGCGGCGGCG